>PUOA01000158.1 GCA_003551925.1 Paracoccaceae bacterium | reverse complement strand
GGGCCGCAGGCGGCGCTGGCCCGCCCCGCCCAGGCCGATCCGCTGGACGGATACGCGCGCTTCGACGACGTCGTGGCGCTCATCCGCGCGCGACGCGACATGGCGCTGCTGGTCGAGGTCGAGACCTGCCTGCGCCTCGCGCGCTACAGCCCGGGCCGGATCGAGTTCGAACCCACCCCGGACGCCGCCCCGGATCTGGCCGCCCGCCTCGCCGGGCGGCTGCAGGCCTGGACCGGTGCGCGGTGGGGGGTCTCGGTCGTTTCGGCCGGCGGCGCGCCGACCATCGACGAAACCCGCCGCGCCGCCACCGCCGATGCCGAGCGCGACGCGCTGGACAACCCGCTGGTCCGCGCCGTATTCGACAGCTTTCCTGATGCGCGGATCGTGGCCGTCCACCTGCCCGACACCGCCCCCGAGGACGCCGCAGCCACCGAGGCGCTGCCCGAAATCCCCGAGGACTGGGACCCGTTCGACGACGACTGACACCGCAACTGCAACCGCAATCACGAAAGGAACCGCCATGCTCAAGGGTCTGGGCGACATGGGCAAGATGATGAAGGCCGCGCAGGAGATGCAGGCCAAGATGGCCGAGCTGCAGGAGCAGCTCAAATCCATCACCGTCACCGGCGAATCGGGTGCCGGGCTGGTCAAGGCCACCGCCACCGCCAAGGGCGAGCTGACCGCGCTGGACATCGACCCGTCGATCTTCAACGCCGACGAGAAGGAGGTCGTCGAGGACCTGATCCTGGCCGCGATCAAGGACGCGCAGGCCAAGGCGCAGGACCGCGCGCAGGAAGAGATGGGCAAGATCGCCGAGAGCATGGGCCTGCCGCGCGACATGAACCTTCCCATGTGACGCCGCCGCCACCCGTGTCCGATGCTGCCGACCCGATCGAGGCGCTGATCGCGCAGATGGCGCGGCTTCCGGGGCTGGGCCCGCGCTCGGCCCGGCGGCTGGTGCTGCATCTGATCCGCAAGCGCAGCCAGACCATGACACCGCTCGCCCGCGCGCTGGCGCAGGTGGCCGAAACCGCGCGCGCCTGCCGCATCTGCGGCAATGTCTCGATGGCCGAGACCTGCCCCGTCTGCGCCGACCCGCGCCGCGCCACCGGCGAGCTGTGCGTGGTCGAGGATGTCTCGGACCTGTGGGCGATGGAGCGCGGTGGCGCCTATCGGGGCCGCTACCACGTGCTGGGCGGCACGCTCTCGGCGCTCGACGCGATCGGCCCCGAGGAACTGCGCCTGCCGGACCTGGCCGAGCGTGTTCGCGCCGAGGGGATCACGGAGGTGATCCTCGCGCTCAATCCGACGGTCGATGGCCAGACCACCGCGCATTACATCGCCGAACTGCTGGAGCCCACCGGCGTGCGGCTGAGCGCGCTGGCGCAGGGCGTGCCGCTTGGGGGCGAACTGGATTACCTCGACGACGGCACGATCATGGCCGCGCTGCGCGCGCGCAAACCGCTCTAGACCTGCGATGCCGGGGCTGTGCCGCGATTGCCTGACGCTGTGCGCCCCGGCCGCCCGGTGCCCCGCCTGCCGCGCGCCGCGGGTGCTGGCGCATGAGGAACTGACCGAGCTGTCGATCGCGCATCTGGATTGCGATTCGTTCTACGCCAGCGTGGAAAAGCGCGACGACCCCGCACTGCGCGACCAGCCGGTGATCGTGGGCGGCGGGCAGCGCGGGGTGGTCACCACCGCGTGCTACATCGCGCGCATCCGTGGCGTGCGCTCGGCCATGCCCATGTTCAAGGCGCTCAAGCTCTGCCCCGACGCGGTGGTCGTCCACCCGCGCTTCGACGCCTATACCGAAGCCTCGCGCGCCATCCGCGCGCGGATCGAGGCGCTGACCCCCGCGGTGGAGCCGCTGTCGCTCGATGAGGCGTTCATCGATCTCACCGGCACCGGGCGGCTGCACGGCGCTCCCCCGGCGGTGCTGCTGGCGCGCCTTGCGCGCGAGATCGAGGCCGAGCTGGGTCTCACCGTCTCGATCGGGCTGTCGCACAACAAGTTCCTGGCCAAGCTTGCCTCGGACCTGGACAAGCCGCGCGGCTTTGCGGTGATCGGGCGGGCCGAGACGCGCGATTTCCTGCGCGGCAAGCCGGTGGGCATGATCTGGGGCGTGGGCGCGGCGCTGCAGGGGCAGCTCGAGGCGGCGGGCATCCGCACGATCGACGACCTGCTGCGCTGGGAGATCGAGCGCCTGCAGGCACGCTTCGGGTCGATGGGCGCGCGGCTGTGGCACCTTGCGCGCGGGCAGGACCACCGGACCGTCAGTCCCAACGCGCCGGTCAAGTCGATCTCGAAGGAGACCACACTGCCGAAGGACACCGCCGATCCGGACCTGCTGGACGGCCATCTGTGGCGGCTGGCCGAGGAGGTCTCGGCCCGCGCCAAGGCGCGCGGGTTGGCGGGGCTGGTGGTGACGCTGAAGCTCAAGCACGCAAGCCACCGCCTCCAGACCCGGCGCAGCACGCTCGATGCGCCCACGCAACTGGCCGACCGCATCTACCGCACCGCGCGCGCGCTGTTCGACGCGCGGCCCGCACAGGCGCAGTGGCAGGGACCGTGGCGGTTGATCGGGGTGGGGATCAGCCGGTTGTCGCCGGCGGATGATGCCGACCACGCCGGCGATCTGCTGGACCCGCAGGCCGGCCAGCGCGCCGCGGCCGAGCGCGCCACCGACGCGATACGCGCGCGCTTCGGCACCGCCGCCATCGTCAAGGGCCGGGCGCTGCGCTGACGCGCCGCCCTATTCAGCCGCCAGCGGCTGCGCGGTGCGCCCCTCGCGCCCCAGCGCGGCGAGCGCGGCGACGACATCGTCCATCAGTGCGCGGAACCCGGCGAAGCCGACATGCGGTTCCACCCGGTGTTCATCAAGATAAAGCGCGCGGTCGATCTCGATCTGGATCACATGCTGGCCCTGCGAGGGCTGGCCGTAGGTCTGCGCCACATAAGCGCCCGCAAACGGCGTGTTGCGCGCCACGCGCAGCCCGGTGGCGGCGAAGATCCCCTCGACCGCCGCCACCAGCCCCGGCGCGGCCGAGGCGCCGAAGCGGTCGCCGATCACCACCTGCGGGGCGGGCTGGCCGCGGCGGGCATGCCCGGCGATGGCCTCGTGCGGCATCGAGTGCATGTCGAACAGGATCGCCATGCCGAAGCGCGCGCGCTGCGCTGCCAGAAGCTCCGACAACGTGTCGTGGTAGGGCACCCAGAAGGCCGCGATGCGGCGCTCGGCCTCGGCCCGGGTCAGCTTGCCGCGATAGATCGCGCGCCCCCCGGCCACGACGCGCGGGATCACGCCCAGCCCGGAGGCCACGCGCGGGTTCAGCACCCCGCGCGGCACGCCGTCGATCAGCGCGGGGTCCAGCTCTCCGGCGGCGCGGTTCACGTCCACATAGGCGCGCGGCACGCCCCCCAGCAGCAGCGGCGCGCCCAGCGCCGGTGCCGACTGCACCAGCAGATCGACATAGGCATCCTCGGACGAGCGCAGCGCGCGCTGATCCAGCACCGAGCGCGTCAGCAGATCGGGCGGATACACCCGCGCGCTGTGCGGCGACGCGAACACCGCGCAGCTTTCCACCGTTCCCGGCATTTCCAAGTGACAGGGTGCGTTCATGCCCGCTTTCTCCGTCTCAAGGAAAACATATAGCGCACAAACCTATCGCGCCGAAAGCTCTTGAACGCCCCGGCGAGTCCTTTTATAGCGCGTGCTGCAAGACGCGGTTCCGCCCGCGTCGCTTTTGTTTGCGGGCGGGTCGGTGTCCGGGCGCGTAGCTCAGTGGTAGAGCACTACGTTGACATCGTAGGGGTCACAAGTTCGAACCTTGTCGCGCCCACCATTTCACCCCTGCCCCGGCAGGACCGTTTGTAACCGGGCGCTTGGCGCCGCGCAGAGGAGAAGGGCCATGAAGGTCAGGAATTCGCTCCGCTCGCTCAAGCAGCGCCACCGCGACTGTCAGGTTGTGCGCCGCAAGGGCCGCGTCTATGTGGTCAACAAGACGCAGAAGAAGTTCAAGGCCCGTCAGGGCTGAGATTTCCCGAAAGGGGAACGCGACGGGGCCGCGGGTGGGCATCACCCGCGGCCCCGGTCTTTTTCGGGCGGTCTTTTTCAGGCGGTCTTTTTTGAGGCGGTCTTTTCAGGCGGCCAACCCGCGGCCGCGCAGCAGCGGCTCCACCCCCGGCATCTGGCCCCGGAACGCAAGGTAGAGCGCGTCGGGCTCGGCCGAACCTCCCTGCGACAGGATGTAATGCTCCAGCCGCACGGCGGTGACCGCGTCGAACGGGTCGCCGGTCTCGCGGAATGCCTCGAACGCGTCGGCGTCCATGACCTCGGACCACATGTAGCTGTAATAGCCGCTGGAATAGCCGTCACCGGCGAAGACATGCGCGAAATGCGGGGTCGCGTGGCGCATGCGGATCGCGTGCGGCAGGCCCAGTTCGCCCAGCAGTTCGGCCTGGCGCTGCATGGGGTCGGCGGGCGGCGGGCCGTCGTGGAAGTCCAGATCCACCAGCGCCGAAGCCAGGTATTCGACCGTCGCGAACCCCTGATCGAAGGTCTGCGCGGCCAGCAGGCGCTTGAGCAGATCGTCGGGCATCGGCTCGCCGGTGACGACGTGGCGGGCATGGCTTGCCAGCACCTCGGGGACCTCCAGCCAGTGTTCGTAAAGCTGGCTGGGAAGTTCCACGAAATCGCGCGCGACCGAGGTGCCGGACACGGTCGCATAGGTCACGTCGGACAGGATATGGTGCAGCGCGTGGCCGAATTCGTGAAACAGCGTCTGCGCGTCGTCCCAGGACAACAGCGCCGGCTCGCCGCGCGCAAAGTTGCACTGGTTGACCACCACCGCGCGGATGTCCCCGTCCAGCTTGCGCTGGCTGCGGAACGCCGAGCACCACGCCCCCGAACGTTTCGACGGCCGCGCGAAATAATCGCCGATGAACACCGCCATGTGCCGCCCGTCGCGCGTGACCTCCCACGCGCGGGCGTCGCGGTGATGGAGCGGCACGTCGAGCGCGCGGAACTCCAGCCCGAACAGCCGCTGCGCGCAGTCGAAGGCGGCGGCAAGCATGTTCTCGAGGCTCAGATACGGCTTGATCTGCGCGTCATCGAGGTCGTGCTCGGCGCGGCGGCGCTTGTCGGCGTAGTAGCGCCAGTCCCAGGGCTCGAGCCGCCCCGCATGACCATCGGCGTGCAGCATCTGTTCCAGCACCGCGGCGTCGGCCTCGGCCTGCGCACGGGCCGGCGTCCAGACCTGCATCAGCAGGTCGCGCACCGCTTGCGGGGTGCGCGCCATTTCCGGCTCCAGCTTGAAGGCGGCGAAGCTGGCATGGCCCAGCAACGCCGCGCGCTCGGCGCGCAGCGCCAGCGTTTCGGCCACGATGGCGCGGTTGTCGGTCGCGCCCCCGTTGGCTCCGCGCGACACCCAGGCCTCATAGGCGCGGCGGCGCAACTCGCGGTCGGGGCAGTGTTCCAGAAACGGCGCGATGAGCGAGCGGTTGAGCGTGATGACATGCCCCTCGCGGCCCCGTTCGCGCGCGGCGTCGGCGGCGGCCGCGCGCAGGAAATCGGGCAGGCCGGCAAGTGCCGCGTCGTCAAGCTCCATCAGCCAGTCGCGCTCCTCGGCCAGCACGTTCTGCGCGAATTGCGTGCCGAGGGTGGCGAGGCGGGACTTGATCTCGGTCATCCGCGCGGCGTCATCCCCCGTCAGCGCGGCACCCGCGCGCAGGAACATGCGGCGGTAAAGCTCAAGCACGCGCGCCTGTTCGGGGGTCAGCTCCAGCGCCTCGCGCTGATCCCACAGCGATTCGATCCGTTGAAACAGCGCCGTGTTTGATGTGATTTCCGAGGCGTAGGCCGACAGCTTCGGCGACAGCTCACGCTGCAGCGCCTCGCGCGCAGGCGTCGAATCGCTTCCGGCGAGGTTGAAGAACACCCCCGCCACACGGTCGAGCGTGGCGTCGGCGCGCTCCAGCGCCTCGATCGTGTTGGCGAAATCGGGGGGCGCGGGGTTGTCGGCGATAGCCTGCGCGGCGGCGCGGCCCTCGGCCATCGCGGCCTCGAAGGCCGGGGCGAAGTGGCTGTCCTCGATCGCCTCAAACGGGGGCAGCGCGAAGTCGGTCTGCCAGTCGGCAAGCAGCGGGTTGGTCATGGGGCACCAGCGGTCAGGGTTGATGCCCGGAACCTAGCCTGCAACGCGGCCCGCGGAAAGCGCTCAGCGCGCCCGGGCGGACATGGCTCAGCGCGCGCGGGCGCTCATGGCGGCGGCCTGCAGCGCCTCGGACAGCACCTGCCGGTCGCCGATATGGTTGGCCAGCAGCAGCACCAGGCGCGCGTTGAGCGCCGCGCTGGCCTCGGCGGACAGCTCCTCATGCGTGGCGACCAGTTCGGCGAAGAAGCCGTCGGCGTCGGCGATGTTGGGGCGCGTGTTGAGCAGGTTCATGCCAATGCCTCCTGGGTGCTGAGCGCGGCGGCACGGCGCAGCGCGGCGCGCAGGGCGGGCGCGTCGAAGCGCTCCCACCGCGCGGCGACATGCTGGTCGGGGCGGATCAGATACACCGCCGACCCGGCCTCGCCAAGATAGCGCGCCGCCAGATGCGGGTTGTCGCGGGCCGAGGCGCGCAGCGTCCGCGCCTCCAGCCCGGCTTCGATCACGCGCTCGGGGGCGTCGGTGTCGATGGCGAGGATCGTGAACCCCTGCCCCAGCGCGCCCAGCAGCCAACCCTCGCCCAGCGGCGCGTCGGGCGCCGGAGCGCCGGGGCGCGTGCGCGCGGGCAGCGCGGTGGTGTCATCGGTGTTCAACGGCCCGTCGTCATAGGTGCAGGGCACCGACAGCCGCCCCGAATTGACCATCGGCCGGGCAAAGGCATGGTGCGCGGCCAGATCCAGCACCGCGTCGCGGAACAACCGGCTGGCCTCGGATTTCGGAGTGATGACCTCGGTCGACCGGGTCGAGTTCAGGATGTTTTCATCCGCCCCCCAGACGCGTTCCCAGTTGTAGCTGTCCAGCAGCGCCTCGGGCGCGCGGCCCTCGAGCACATGCGCGAGCTTCCAGCACAGGTTATCGGCATCGTGCAGCCCGCTGTTCGCCCCGCGCGCTCCGAAGGGCGAGACCTGGTGCGCCGCGTCGCCCGCGAAGATCACCCGGCCGTGGCGGAAGCGCTCCATCCGCCGGCACTGGAATGTGTAGATCGACACCCATTCCAGTTCGAACGCCACATCCTCGCCCAGCATGGCCTTCAGGCGCGGGATCACGCGCTCGGGCGCCTTCTCGGCCTCCTTGTCGATGTCGCGGCCCAGTTGCAGGTCGATCCGCCACACATTGTCGGGCTGGCGGTGCAGCAGCGCCGACTGGCCGCGGTTGAAGGGCGGGTCGAACCAGAACCAGCGCTCGGTGGGGAAATCGGCCTCCATCACCACGTCGGCGATCAGGAAATTGTCCTCGAACACCCGGCCCACGAAATCGAGCCCCAGCATCCGCCGCGTGGGCGAGTTCGCGCCATCGCAGGCGATGACCCAGTCGGCCTCGAGGCTGTAGGGGCCGTCGGGCGTCTCGATCTCCAGCCGCACATGGTCTTCATGCTGCCCGATGGCGTGGACCCGGTGGCGCCCGCGCAACTCTACCGGCTTGCCGGCGGCAGCGAGCGCCTGGAGCCGTTCGACCATGTGATATTCGAGGTGATACTGCTGCAGGTTGATGAAGGCCGGGCGGCGATGCCCATCCTCGGGCAGCAGGTCGAAGGCGAAGACCTGCGCGTCATCCAGAAACACCTTGCCCGTGTTCCACACCACGCCGCGGTCCACCATCGGCTGCCCGCAGCCCAGCCGGTCGAGGATCTCGAGCGACCGTTTGGCAAAGCAGATCGCGCGGCTGCCGAAGCTGACGCGGTCGTTGTCGTCGACCACCAGCACAGGGATGTCGCGCTGCGCCAGATCGATGGCGGCGGCCAGCCCCACCGGCCCCGCGCCGATCACCACCACCTTGTGCCGCACCGGCGCGACCGCGTCCTGATCGGGGACGTGGGTGTATGGATAAAGCGGCGTCTCGAAAATCCTGGTCATGGCACCCTCCCCGTGCGCGATCAGCCCTGCAGCGCCTCCCACATCTCCAGATCGCGCGCGGCGGTCCAGATCCGCGGCGTGTCGATGCCGCGTGCCTCGTCCCAGGCGCGGGCAACGTTGAAGGGCAGGCAGTGTTCATAGATGGCGAAGTCGGCGAATTTCGGGTCGCACTCGGCGCGCACCGCGTCCCACGCCTGCTTGAGCGTCCCGCCACGCGCCGCCACGCGCGCCACCGGGCGCCAGGTGCTGTCGACGAAATCGCGCGTGCTGGCGATGGCGGCGCCGACCATCTGCTCTCCCACCAGCGCGTCGCCGCGCCCCGGCGCGATGGCCGCGGGGCGGTAGTCGGCGATCCGGTCCAGCGTCGTGCCCCAGTCGCGGAAATGCCCGTCCCCACAATAGCAGGCCGAGTGGTATTCGACGATGTCGCCGGTGAACATCACCTCCGAATCGGGGACCCAGACCACCGCGTCACCGGCGGTGTGCGCGCGGCCCAGATGCGCGATCTCCACCCGGCGGTTGCCCAGATAGACCGTCATGCGATCCGAAAACGTGGTGGTGGGCCAGGTCAGGCCGGGGATGCTCTCATGCCCCTGAAACAGCCGGGGGAACCGCTGGAATTCGCTGTCCCAATCCTCCTGCCCGCGCTCGGCCACCATCGCGCGCGCAAGGTCGGACATGATCACCTGCCCCGCGCCATAGGCCGAGGCACCCAGCACCCGCACCGCGTGGTAATGCGTCAGCACCAGATGGCTGATCGGCTTGTCGGTGACGCGCCGGATCTCGGCGATCACCTTTTCGGCCAGCCGCGGGGTGGCCTGCGCCTCGATCACCATCACGCTGTCATCGCCGATGATCACGCCCGAATTCGGGTCGCCCTCGGCGGTGAAGGCATAGAGCCCGTCGCCGATTTCGGTGAAGCTGGTGGCCTGCTCGGCCATGTCGCCGGCGCTGGCGAAGCTCTTGGTCATTGCGGGTCTCCCTGTCCCTTACGCCCAGTCGGGCCTGTCGATGGCGGGCAGCAGCTGCCCCGCGCAGTCGCCGAAGCCGATGCGGTAGCCGTCGCCCTGCGCCGCCCCGCGCAGGGTCACCGTGTCGCCATCCTCCAGAAACCGCCGCTCCTGCCCATCCGGCAACGCCAGCGGCTCCTTGCCGCCCCACGCGATCTCCAGCATCGACCCGCGGCTGTCGCGCGTGGGCCCCGAGATCGTGCCCGAGCCCAGCAGATCGCCCGAGCGCATCGGGCTGCCGGCGCTGGCGTGATGCGCAAGCTGCTGCGCGGCGGAGTAATACATCTCGCGGTAGTTGGTGCGCGCGATCACCGCCTCGGTGCCGTTTTCGGGGGCCAGCGCGACCTCGAGCGCGATGTCATACAGCATCGGCCCCGGTTCGCGCAGATAGGGCAGCAGCGGCACCTCGCGCGCGGGGGTGTCGCAGCGGAAGGGCTCGAGCGCGGCGCGCATCACGATCCACGGGCTGATGGTGGTGGCGGTGGCCTTGGCCTGAAACGGGCCCAGCGGCTGGTATTCCCAGGCCTGAATGTCGCGCGCCGACCAGTCGTTGAGCAGCACATAGCCAAAGATCATCTCATCGGCCTGCGCGACCGAGATCGGCCCCTCCGACGGCGTGCCCACGATCGCGCCCATCTCCAGTTCCAGATCGAACCGGGCCGAGGGCGCAAAGCGCGGCGCCGCGTCATCCGGCCCCTTGAGCTGCCCCCAGGGTCGGCGCACCGGCGTGCCCGACACCACCACCGAGGACGCCCGCCCGTTATACCCGATCGGGATGTGCAACCAGTTGGGCGGCAGCGCGTTTTCTGCGCCCCGGAACATGGTGCCCACATTGGTCGCGTGATGGCGCCCGGCGTAGAAATCGGTGAACTCGGCCACGCGGAACGGCATGTGCAACGTCGCCTCCGCCATCGGCCACAGATGCGGCGCAACCTCGTCGCGCCTGGGCGCGCCTTCGGCCAGCAGCGCGCTCAGCTGCTCGCGCAGCGCCGCCCAGATCGCCGGCCCCGCTTCCATCACCGGGTTCCACACCGCGCGGTCCAGCAGCGGCCCGCCGGGCAGCGCCAACAGCCCCGCCGCCTCCAGCGCCGCCGCGTCCACCACCCGGTCGCCCAGCGCCACGCCGCAGCGCGCGGGCGCGCCCGCCTGGGGCGCGAACACCCCCAGCGCAAGGTTGTTGAGCGGAAACGCGGTCTCGGGGTCGTTGGCGCTGTCAAGCCAGGCGCGGATCAGGGGCATACGGTCTCCATGCTGTGCGAATCGTCGGCGGAAAGCGCCCGTCGGGGTCGGCACGCCG
>PUOA01000194.1 GCA_003551925.1 Paracoccaceae bacterium | reverse complement strand
TGTCCGCGCTGCCTGTGTCCGCGCTGCCTGTGTCCGCGCCGCCTGGCTGCGCTGCGCCGGCGAAAGCGCGCAGCGTCCCGTGCGCCGGCTATACCACGCGGTGTTGCGCGGGGAACAGGGCGGGGCGGAACAGTTAGCGCAACCACGCGCGCGTTAGCGCAATTTCAACAAAAACTGACCGAAACTGTGTTGCCGATCCGCACATGTGACGCCCGAATCAGCGCGCGGCACGCGATGGCGCGGCACTATTTTGTTGATTCTACAGGGTGGATGCGTGAAACTGCGGCAAAACCATGGCAACAATGCCAGCGCCGAGCAGCATCTGGAAGGACAGGCACATGTCGAAGATTGCACTTGTCGACGACGACAGGAATATCCTGACGTCGGTGTCGATCTGCCTCGAGGCCGAGGGGTTCGAGGTCGAAACCTACAATGACGGCCAATCCGCGCTGGACGCGTTTCACCGCAAGATGCCGGACATGGCGGTGCTCGACATGAAGATGCCGCGCATGGATGGCATGGAGCTGCTGCAGCGGTTGCGCCAGAAGACGCAGATGCCGATCATCTTCCTGACCTCGAAGGATGACGAGATCGACGAGGTGCTGGGCCTGCGCATGGGCGCGGATGACTACATCAAGAAGCCGTTTTCGCAGCGCCTGCTCGTCGAACGTATCCGCGCGCTGCTGCGTCGGCAGGACGTGCTCCAGAACGGCGAGGTCGAGGAGAGCGAAGAAAACAAGCTCATGGTGCGCGGCAGCCTGGAGATGGACCCGCTGCGCCATTCGGTGACGTGGAAGGGCAAGGACGTCACGCTGACCGTGACCGAGTTCCTGCTGCTGCAGGCGCTCGCCCAGCGGCCGGGATACGTCAAGAGCCGCGACCAGCTGATGGACGTCGCCTATGACGATCAGGTCTATGTGGACGACCGCACGATCGACAGCCACATCAAGCGGTTGCGCAAGAAGATGCGCGCGGTGGATGAGGAGTTCTCGTCGATCGAGACGCTTTACGGCATCGGCTACAAATACAACGAGGCCTGAGCCTCCTGGCACGGGCGGGTAGCAATGTGGGCTCGAAGATGACCGTCGCGCAGACCGATCTGGTGCTCGGCGATGACTGGGTGCGCCCTGACAGCGCGGTCGAGACCGAGGTTCAGGCGCGCCGCGCCAGCCGCGGCGTGCTCAGCATCTACCGCTCGCCGCTGGCGCGCAAGATCGTGCTGTTCAACCTGGTGGCGCTGGTGCTGCTGGTCACCGGGGTGCTGTTCACCAACCCGTTCCGCGACAACCTGCTCGCGCAGCACGAACGCACCCTTGTCACCAAGGCCGAGATCGTCGCCGATGTGATCGCGGGTGCCGGCGGGATGGAGGTGGCGCCGCCCGGCTTGCTGCGCACGCTCACGCTCGACCCGCAGACCGAGTTGATGCTGTTCGACTCCGACGCCGGCCTTGTGGGGCGCAGGCAGGGTGCGCAGCGGGCCTCCAGCTCCGAGCCGGGCGCCGAGGTGGACCAGCGCACCACTGTCATCAGCGACTTCCTGTCGTCGGTCTGGTCGGGGATGAGCGTGCTGACGGGCGCCGCGCTGCTGCGCGACCCGGTGCCCGTCTTCGACGAGGTGCTGCCCGAATTGCTGGCCGGGTCCGCGGCGGGGCAGTCGATCAGCCTCACCCAGCGCGACCCGGATGCCGGCATGTGGGTGGCGGTCAGCGCACCGGTCTTCGAGGATGGCGCGCATGTCGGCACGGTGGTGCTGCGCACCGACGCGAACACCATCGACAAGCTGATGCGGCATGAGCGCGAACAGGTGCTGCAGGTGTTCCTGATCGCGCTGCTGGTCTCGATCGGGCTGAGCTTCGCGCTCGCCTCGACCATCGCCAACCCGCTCGCGGATCTGGCGATGGCGGCCGAGCTGGGCCGCAGCCGTGATGCGCGCCGGGTCAATCCCGTCCGCGTGCGCATCCCCGACCTGACCGGCCGCCCCGACGAGATCGGGCGGCTGTCGACCGCGATGCGCGGCATGACCTCGGCGCTCTATGACCGGATCGAGGTCAACGAACAGTTCGCCGCCGATGTCGCGCATGAGGTCAAGAACCCGCTCGCCTCGTTGCGTTCGGCGGTCGGCACGCTGCGCATGGCCAAGCGCGAAGACCAGATCCAGCGGCTGCTCGATGTGATCGAACACGATGTGCGCCGCCTCGACCGGCTGGTGTCGGACACCTCGAACGCCTCGCGGCTGGACAGCGAGCTGGTCAAGGAGGAGCAGGAAAGCTTCGATCTGTGCCGCACGCTCGACCAGTTGTCCGAGCATCTGTCGCGCGAGGCGCGCGCCAAGGGGGTGGAGTTCATCAAGGCGCTGCCCGACGCGCCGATCGTCATCCACGGGCTCGAGGCGCGGCTGGCGCAAGTGTTCGTGAACCTGATCGGCAACGCCATCTCGTTCTGCGAGGCGGGCGACGCGGTGCGCGTCTGGGCGCGCCGGCGCGAGAACCGCGTGCTGGTGGTGGTCGAGGATACCGGCCCCGGCATCCCCGACCAGGCGCTGAACCGCATCTTCAAGCGCTTCTACTCGGAACGCCCGCAGGCGCAGTTCGGCAACCATTCGGGGCTGGGCCTGGCGATTTCGAAGCAGATCGTCGAAGCCCATGACGGCGTGATCTGGGCCGAGAACATCCGCGCCGCCGATGCCGACCCGACCTCGCCGCCGCTGGGCGCGCGCTTCGTGGTCGGGCTGCCGGTGTGAGCGCGGCGTCCCCGCCCGCGCAGGATCGGGGCGCGGGGACGCGGCATGCCTCGGCGGTCGCGTTCCGCGCGGGCGCGGACTGGGCCGGGGTGTTGATCCTCGGTCCCTCGGGCAGCGGCAAATCCACGCTGGCGCTGGAACTGATGGCGATGGGCGCGCGGCTGGTCGCCGATGACCGCGTGGCGCTCAGCCGCGCGGGCCCGCAGCTGCGCGCCGCCGCCCCGCCCGCGCTGCGCGGGCTGATCGAGGCCCGCGGCATCGGCCTGCTGCGCGCCGATGCGCTGCCGCAGGCGCCGATCGCGCTGGCGGTCGATCTCGCCCGGACCGAGACGCGGCGCCTGCCGCCCGCACGGCGAATTGACTTGATGGGGGTGGCGGTGCCGCTCATCTGTGCCACCGGCGCGCCGGGCCTTGCGGCGGCGCTCCGTCAGGCCGCGTTGGGCGGCATCGAAGCCGACGCCCCGCAGGAGTCCGGGCATGGATGACACAGCGCGCACCGATGTCTCGCACCCGCTGGTGTTCATCACCGGCCCGGCCGGTGCGGGGCGTGGCACCGCGCTCGACAAGCTCGAGGATCTGGGCTTCGAGGGCATCGACAACCTGCCGCTGTCGCTGCTGCCCGCGCTGCTGGAGCGGATGCCGCTCGAGCGGCCGCTGGCGCTGGGCATCGACCCGCGCAACCGCGATTTCGACGTGGCCGCGCTCAGTGCGCTGATCGACGATCTGCGCGCGCGCTCCGGGCTGCGCTTCGAGATGGTGTTCCTCGATTGCGGGGTGGACGCGCTGCTGCGGCGGTTCTCGGAAACCCGGCGCCGCCACCCGCTGCGCGGCGTCACCGCGCCGGCCGACGGGATCGAACAGGAAAAGCGCCTGCTTGAACCCGTGCGCGCCCGCGCCGACTATCTGATCGACACCACCGACATGACCCCGCACGACCTGCGCGCCGACATGGCGCGGTGGTTTGCGCCTGCGGGCACCCATGCGCTGGCCGTCGTGGTGCAGTCGTTTTCCTACAAGCGCGGGGTGCCGCGCGCGGCGGATCTGGTGTTCGACTGCCGCTTTCTGGCGAATCCGCATTGGGTGACCGCGCTGCGCCCGCTCGATGGCCGCGACGCGGCGGTGGCGACGCATGTGCAGCGCGACCCGCGCTTTTCGGACATCTATGCCCGGATCGAAGGGCTGGTGCACGCGCTCCTGCCGGCCTTCGCCGACGAGGGCAAATCCACCCTGACCATCGCGCTGGGGTGCACCGGGGGGCAACACCGCTCGGTCGTGGTGACGGAAATGCTGGCGACGGCCCTTGCACAGGCGGGGTGGCAGGTGTCTAAACGGCACCGGGAGCTGGAACGCAAGGCGGCACTTGTGCCGCGTTGACAGATACAGGCAGGCAGGCGTGATCGGGATCGTGATCGTCGCACATGGTGGGCTGGCGCGCGAGTATCTCTCGGCGGTCGAACATGTCGTGGGCAAGCAGCCCGGCATGCGGGCGATCGCGATCGACTCCGAGCATGACCGCAGCGCCAAGCGCGCCGAAATCCAGGCCGCGGCCGATGCGGTGGACAGCGGGCAGGGGGTGGTGGTGGTCACCGACATGTTCGGCGGCTCGCCGTCGAACCTGGCGCTGCCGGCCTGCGCCGCGCCCGACCGCCGGATCCTCTATGGTGCGAACCTGCCGCTGCTGATCAAGCTTGCCAAGAGCCGCGAGTTGCCGGTATCCGAGGCCGCCGCCCGCGCGCTCGAGGCCGGGCGGAAATACATCAACTCGATCGAGGTTGGCGGCGGCAATGGGGTCTGACCCCGATGCGGGACCGGCCAGAAGGGAACATGGCGGAACGATGATCGAACGCACTTTCGAAATCGTCAACGAAAAGGGGCTGCACGCCCGGGCCTCGGCACGGTTCGTCGAGCTGGTGGAACGCTTCGACGCGTCGGCCGAGGTCGAAAAGGACGGGATGAGCGTGTCGGGCGATTCGATCATGGGGCTGTTGATGCTCGCGGGCTCGCGCGGGACCGAGATCACCGTGCGCACCAGCGGCGCCGAGGCCGCGGCGCTTGCCGACGCGCTGGGCGAGCTGATCGCTGCGCGCTTCGGCGAGGACATGTAGCCCGCCGCGCGGCGCCCTCAGGCGGCGAGCGCCCGCAGCCGCGCCCTGCGCGCCGCCGGGATCGCCGCCACGTCGACGGCGGTGAACACATGCACCGTGTCCAGATCGCGGTCGATCACCGCATGATCGGACACCCACCCCCCCAGCGCGACGTAGCTGCGCAACAGCGGCGGCAGACCCGGCAGCGCCCGCGCGGGGTCGGGGACGAAGCGCGGCAAGGCGCAGGTCTCGCGCGCACGCACGCGCGGCGCCAGCGCCGCAGGGGCCGGGGTGCGCTGCGCCAGCCATGCCAGCGCCTGCGCGTGGCGCGCGGGGTCGGTGCCGGGAAACGAGCTGCACCCGATCAGCAGCCGCGCGCCGGCATCCTCGACCAGCGCGGTGATCGCGCCCAGCAGCAGGCGCGGGATGTCGGGCTGTGCGCGGTGCTCGGGCGCGACGCAGATACGGCCAAGCTCGACCACGGGATGGGGCAGGGCGCGCAGCCGCGACAGGTCGTAGCTTTGCGCCGCATAGCCGCGCTGCACCGCCGCGCCGTCGGCGTGCACCAGCGCGCGCGCGGTCGCCACCGCCGCTCCCCCGCGCGCATGGTCGCGCAGCACAAGGTGCCGGCACAGCGGGTCGAAGCGGTCCCGGTCACAGCCGCCGGCGCGGAACACCCGGCCGCGCAGCGCCAGTGCGGCGGCGATCGCGGCGGGGGTGCGCGCCTCGGTCATCTGCAGCCGCGGCGGTGCGTCGCATTGGGGCGATGTCAGCGCCATCGATGGGTCCTTTCCTGTGCTGCACCGTCTTGGCCGGAAGCCGCGACCACCTAGATATTACCCCAGAATGACAGACACGCGAAGCCCGGAGGCGACCTCATGAGCTTTCCCATCACCCGCAGCGACGACGAGTGGCGCGCGCAGCTGTCGCCACTGGCCTACAAGGTCACGCGCAAGCACGGCACCGAACGCGCCTTCACCCATGACGATTTCCCCAAGGTTCCCGGCCAGTTCCACTGTGTCTGCTGCGGCCGTGCGCTGTTCGATCAGGCGCAGAAATACGACAGCGGCACCGGCTGGCCCTCGTTCTGGGCGCCGATCTCGGATGACGCGGTGGGCACGCGCACGGACCGGTCGCTGTTCATGCGCCGCACCGAGGTGCATTGCGCCGATTGCGGCGCGCATCTGGGCCATGTGTTCCCCGACGGCCCCCAGCCCACCGGCCAGCGCTACTGCATGAACGGCGTCGCAATGACCTTCGAGCCCGCCGACGGCTGAGGCGCGATCAGCGCGCGGGCCAGCCGGTGGCCAGCGCCTCGGCCATGCGCTCGAGCGCCTGGGCGAGGCGTTCGTCCACGACATGCAGGTAGTCGGTCCAGTCGGTGATCCCTGCCAGCGGCCGCGCCCCGTCCGAGATCCCCCGCAGCGCCACCAGCGGCAGGTCGAAGCGCTGGCAGGCGCGCAGGATCGCGTAGGTTTCCATGTCCACCATGTCCTGCGCGATGTCCGCATAGTCCGTCCCCGAGACGATGTTCGCCCCGGTCGACAGGCTGGCCTGCGCGACGCCGGGAATGCGGTGGGGCAGGGCCAGCACCGCCGGCAGGTCCAGAAACGGCGTGACCCCGCGGGCAAAGCCCAGCGGGGTTGCATCCATGTCGCGATAGGCGACTTCGGACGCCTGATAGACCGCGCCCTGGTCCAGCCGCGCCGACCCGGCCGAGCCCAGCGAGACCACCAGCGCCGGCCGCCGCCCCGCCGCCTGCGCCGCGGCAAACGCCGCGGTGGCGGCGACCGCGCCCTCGACCGGGCCGACGCCGGTGATCACCGGCGTGATGCGCGCGCGCAGATGCGCGCCGTATTCCTGGTCGGCGGCCATCAGGAACAGGATGTCTTGCCCGGCGATGGGCGTCAGCGGCGGGGTTTCCATGCGCTGACGCTCCAGCCTGCGCGCGCCCGCGTCAAGCCCCCGCGCAGCAAAACCGCCGCCCGGGGTGGTCCCGGACGGCGGCACGATGGCAGGATGCGCCTGGCGTCAGCGCTTCGAGAACTGGAAGCTCCGGCGCGCCTTGGCCTTGCCGTATTTCTTGCGTTCCACCACGCGGGCGTCGCGCGTCAGGAAGCCTGCGGCCTTGAGCGGGCTGCGCAGCGCCGGGTCGAACAGCTGCAGCGCCTTCGAGATGCCGTGCTTCACCGCACCGGCCTGCCCCGACAGCCCGCCACCCTTGACGGTGGCCATCACGTCGAACTGGTCGGTCACGCCGGCGACCGTGAACGGCTGGCGCAGGATCATCTGCAGCACGGGGCGGGCGAAGTAGTCCTTCATCTCCTTCCCGTTCACGGTCACGCGCCCCGATCCGGGCTTGATCCAGACGCGCGCAACCGCGTCCTTGCGCTTGCCGGTGGCGTAGGAGCGGCCGAACTGGTCGCGCACCGGCTCGCGGGCGGGCGCCTCGGCCTCGGCCAGGGCGGCGTCGCCCACGGCAGATTTCAGCTCGTCGAGGGACTTGATATCGTCGGCCATGATCAAGCGCTCCGGGTGTTTTTCGGGTTCATCGACCGCAGGTCCAGCGCCTCGGGCTGCTGGGCTTCATGCGGATGCTCGGTGCCGGCATAGACGCGCAGATGCGTCATCTGGCGCCGGCTCAGCGGGCCGCCGGGCAGCATGCGCTGCACGGCCTTCATCACCACGCGCTCGGGGTGCGCGCCGTCCAGGATCTGGCCTGCGGTGCGGCTCTTGATCCCGCCGGGGTGGCCGGTGTGGCGGTAATAGACCTTGTCCGAGCGCTTCTTGCCCGTCAGCTGCACCTTGTCGGCGTTGATGACGATGACATTGTCGCCCATGTCCATGTGGGGGGTGAAGCTGGCCTTGTGCTTGCCGCGCAGGCGCATGGCGATGATCGAGGCGAGGCGGCCCAGCACGATGCCCTCGGCATCGATGAGGATCCACTTCTTGTCGATATCCGCCGGTTTCGCGGTGTAGGTTTTCATGTCTGACCCTATCGGAATGAGACGGTGCGGAACGCAAAGGCGCGCCCCTTCGATCTGATGACGGGGGTTCTACGGATTTCGTGTGTCGCGTCAAGGGGGCTGTGCGCCGGAAAGGCAATTGAAATCAATGTGTTGAAATTAAGGTATCAGGATACCCCAAACTTCAGCGCCCCTCCGCCAGTCCTTCGGGGAGTTCCACGCCCAGTTTTGCGGCAAGCGCGGCCAACGGCGCGGTGGCCTGTGACCACTCCGCCGCGCGCGCGGCGAACAGCGTGGCCTGGCTGGCGTGCACCGGCGGGCCGGCAAGCACCTTGAGGTGGTTGTCGCGCAGCGTTGCACCCGACGAGGTGATGTCGGCCACGGCCTCGGCGGTGGCGTTGCGCACGGTGCCTTCGGTCGCGCCCTGGCTGTCGACAAGCTGGTAATCGGCCACGCCGTGGGCGCGCAGATGGTCGCGCACCAGCCGGTGATACTTGGTGGCGATCCGTAGCCGGTGGCCGTGGCGCGCGCGGAACGCCGCCGCCGCCGCGTCCAGATCATCCAGCGTGTCCACGTCCACCCAGGCCGCGGGGACCGCGATCACCAGATCGGCGTGGCCGAACCCCATCGGCGCCAGCGCCGCGACATGGGCGTGCCAGTCGGCGAGCTGCTCCAGCACCAGATCGGACCCGGTGACGCCCAGATGGATGCGCCCCGCGGCCAGCTCGCGCGGGATTTCCGAGGCCGACAGCAGCACCAGCCGCACCCCCGGCGCGCCGTCCACGGTGCCCGCGTATTCGCGTTCGGCCCCCGCGCGGCGCAGCGTCACGCCACGCGCGCCGAACCAGTCGAAGGTCCGCTCCATCAGCCGTCCCTTGGACGGGACCCCCAGCGCCAGCGTCATGCCCGACCCTCCAGCGCGGCGACGACGGCGGGGCGGATCACGCCGCCCACGGCGGGGATCGCGCGACCCTGGCCCAGCACCGCGGTCAGCGCATCATAGCGCCCCCCCGAGGCCACGGGCGGCAGGCCCTCGGCTTCGAACCCGAAGACGAAGCCGTCGTAATACTCCATCGTGCTGCGCCCGAAGCTGGCCTGAAACGGCAGCGCGGCGGTGTCGATCCCGCACGCGTCCAGCGCATCGAGCCGCCGGCCGAGCCGGTCCAGCGCCGGGGCCAGCGCGGGCCAGTCGAGCGCGGCCAGCCGGTCGAGCGCGGCGCGTGCGGGGCAGGCCAGCGCCAGCAGCGCCTCCATCCGCTCGAGGTCGTCCGCCGGCAGCGGCGGCTCGGCGGCATCGGCGCGCAGCGCGTCGATGCGCGCGGCGATCTCGGCGCGGCTGCGGGTGCCGATCACGGGGCCGGCGGCGTCGATCAGCGCGTCGGGCGCAGCGTTCCCCAGCCGGTCCACCAGCGCCGCGCGCGCCGCAGCCAGCGGCCCGCGGCCGGTGAAGCGTTCCAGCAGCGCGCGAAACCGCGCCGGGCGCCAGATGTGGCGCATCAGCGCCACGCGGCGCGGCGCGGGCAGCGGCAGCCCCGCCACGGCGGCCTTGAGCACGCCGATATCGCCCGTCACCGCGCGCACCGGCAGCCCGTCCAGCGCGCCCGCGATCAGCGCGAACACCTCGGCATCGGCGGCGGCGGGGTCGGTGCGGTCGAACAGCTCATAGCCGACCTGCACGTATTCGCGCGCGCGCCCCGAGGCGCCGCTGTCCTGCTTGCGAAACACCGGGCCGGCATAGGTGTAGCGCGCGGGCTCGGCGCCGGCGCGCATGTGGGCCTGCACCACGGGCACGGTGAAATCGGGGCGCAGCATCAACTCGCCCGCCACCGGGTCGGCGGTGACATAGGCGCGCGCGCGGATATCCTCGCCATAAAGGTCCAGCAGCGTGTCGGCGGGTTGCAGGATGTCGGCCGCCACCGGCACCGCCCCCGCGTCACGGAAGCGCTGCGCCAGCCGCGCGGTGATGGCCTCGGCGCCGGGCATCACCCTTGCCCGAGGATGCGGCGCACCTCGTCCACCATGCGTTCGACCGGCACCTCGACCTGCGCGGGCTGGGATTTCCATTCCTCGACAGTGGCTTGCGCGGCGATCTTCGCGCCGAGGATGAGGTCCTTGACCTGCACCACCCCGCGCGCGGCCTCGTCGCTGCCCTGGATGATCGCCGCCGGGCTGCCGCGCTTGTCGGCGTATTTGAGCTGGTTGCCGAAGTTCTTGGGATTGCCCAGATATGCCTCGGCCCGGATGCCGGCGTCGCGCAGCAGGGCCACCAGCGCGAAGTAATCGGCCATCCGGTCGCGGTCCATCACCGTCACCACCACCGGGCCGGGGGTTTCCGCGCCGCCGCGCCCCCTGGCGGCCAGCGCGGCCAGCAGCCGGTCGACGCCGATCGACACGCCCGTCGCCGGCACCGCCTGCCCGGTGAAGCGCTTCACAAGGTCGTCATACCGCCCGCCCCCCGCGACCGAGCCGAACTGCCGCGGGCGGCCCTTCTCGTCGGTGATCTCGAAGGTCAGCTCGGCCTCAAAGACCGGGCCGGTGTAGTAGCCCAGGCCCCGGACCACCGAGGGGTCGATGATGATGCGGTCGGGGCCGTAGCCT
>PUOA01000181.1 GCA_003551925.1 Paracoccaceae bacterium | reverse complement strand
GTGGCGGGGCTGATGGCGCTGGTGCCGTTCGAGGAGGGGCACGCGAGCATGGTCGCGCTCCGCGCCGCCGCGCGCGATCTGGGCGTCATGCTGGACGAGCCGTTCCTGCAGCTTGCCTTCGTGGCGCTGCCGGTGATCCCGCATCTGAAGATCACCGACCGCGGCATGGTCGATGTCGACCGCTTCGCGCTGATCTGAGCACCCCCGAACGGGGCTTGCACCCCCCTTGGCGGCAGATATAACCCGCAGCAATTTGCGCGCCCGGGCCGCTGGCTTGCGGGCTGGGCGCAGTCACGCGCAGGGCCGGGGGGCAAGATGCCGAAGCGAAGCGATCTGAAATCCATCATGATCATCGGCGCGGGGCCCATCGTGATCGGGCAGGCCTGCGAATTCGACTATTCCGGCGCGCAGGCGTGCAAGGCGCTGCGCGAGGAAGGCTATCGCGTGATCCTGGTGAACTCGAACCCGGCCACGATCATGACCGATCCGGGGCTGGCCGACGCCACCTATATCGAACCCATCACCCCCGAGATCGTGGCGAAGATCATCGAAAAGGAGCGCCCCGACGCGCTGTTGCCGACAATGGGCGGGCAGACCGGGCTGAACACCTCGCTCGCGCTTGATGACATGGGCGTGCTGGCCGAATTCGGGGTCGAGCTGATCGGTGCCAACCGCGCCGCCATCGAAATGGCCGAGGATCGCAAGCTGTTCCGCGAGGCGATGGACCGCATCGGGCTGGAAAACCCGCGCGCCACCATCATCGCTGCGCCGAAGCTTTCCAATGGCAAGTTCGACATCAACGCCGGCGTGGCCGAGGCGATGGCCGCGATCGAATATGTCGGTCTGCCCGCGATCATCCGCCCCGCCTATACGCTGGGCGGCACCGGCGGCGGGGTGGCCTACAACCGCGACGATTACGAGCGCATCTGCCGCTCGGGGCTCGATGCCTCGCCCGCCGCGCAGATCCTGATCGACGAATCGCTGCTGGGCTGGAAGGAGTTCGAGATGGAGGTGGTCCGCGACCGTGCGGACAACGCCATCATCGTGTGTTCGATCGAAAACGTCGATCCGATGGGCGTGCACACCGGCGATTCGATCACCGTCGCCCCGGCGCTGACGCTCACCGACAAGGAATACCAGATGATGCGCAACGGCTCGATCGCCGTGCTGCGCGAGATCGGGGTCGAAACCGGCGGCTCCAACGTGCAATGGGCGATCAACCCCGACACCGGGCGCATGGTGGTGATCGAGATGAACCCGCGCGTGTCGCGGTCCTCGGCGCTGGCGTCGAAGGCCACGGGCTTTCCCATCGCCAAGATCGCCGCCAAGCTGGCCGTGGGTTACACGCTGGACGAACTCGACAATGACATCACCCGGGTCACGCCCGCCAGCTTCGAGCCCAGCATCGACTATGTCGTCACCAAGATACCGCGCTTCGCGTTCGAGAAATTCCCCGGCTCGGTCCCCGAGCTGACCACGGCGATGAAATCGGTGGGCGAGGCGATGGCGATCGGCCGCACCATCCACGAATCGCTGCAAAAGGCGCTGGCGTCGATGGAAACGGGGCTTTCGGGCTTCGACGAGATCGCCATTCCCGGCGCCCCCGACCGCGCCGCCGTGATCAAGGCGATCAGCGCGCAGACGCCGGACCGGCTGCGCCTGATCGCGCAGGCCATGCGCGAGGGGCTGAGCGACGACGACATCCAGCGCGCCACGGCGTTCGACCCGTGGTTCCTGGCCCGCATCCGCGAGATTGTCGTCGAAGAAGAAACAATCCGCCGCGATGGCCTGCCGGTGGCCGAAGGCCCGCTGCGCCGGCTCAAGATGATGGGCTTCACCGACGCGCGGCTTGCCGCGCTCACCGGGCGCGACGAGGCGCAGGTCCGCCGCGCCCGCCGCAATCTGGGCGTGACGGCGGCGTTCAAGCGCATCGACACCTGCGCCGCCGAATTCGAGGCGCAGACCCCCTACATGTATTCCACCTACGAGGTCCCCGCGATGGGCGAGGTGGAGTGCGAATCGCGCCCCACCGACCGCAAGAAGGTGGTGATCCTGGGCGGTGGTCCGAACCGGATCGGGCAGGGGATCGAGTTCGATTACTGCTGCTGCCATGCCTGCTTCGCGCTGACCGAGGCGGGCTATGAGACGATCATGATCAACTGCAACCCGGAAACGGTCAGCACCGATTACGACACCTCGGACCGGCTGTATTTCGAGCCCCTGACGCTGGAGCATGTGCTCGAGATCCTGCGCGTCGAGCAGGAGAACGGCACGCTGCACGGGGTGATCGTGCAGTTCGGCGGGCAGACGCCGCTGAAGCTGGCCAATGATCTCGAGGCCGAGGGCATCCCGATCCTGGGCACCGCCCCCGATGCGATCGACCTGGCCGAGGATCGCGAGCGATTCCAGGCGCTTCTGAACAAGTTGGGCCTGAAGCAGCCGGTCAACGGCATCGCGTCAAGCCGCGATCAGGCGTTCGAGATCGCCGCCCGCGTGGGCTATCCGCTGGTGATCCGGCCCTCCTATGTGCTGGGCGGGCGCGCGATGGAGATCGTGCGCGACGACGCGCATCTGGAGCGCTACATCACCGAGGCGGTGGTGGTCTCGGGCAAGAACCCGGTGCTGCTGGACAGCTACCTCGCCGGCGCGGTGGAAGTCGATGTCGATGCGCTGAGCGACGGCGAGGCGGTGCATGTCGCCGGCATCATGCAGCATATCGAGGAAGCGGGCGTCCATTCCGGCGACAGCGCGTGCTGCCTGCCGCCGCACACGCTGGACGCCGCCACGGTGGCCGAACTGAAGCACCAGACCGAGGCGATGGCGCGCGGGCTGAACGTGGTCGGGCTGATGAACGTGCAGTTCGCCATCAAGGACGGCGAGATCTACGTGCTCGAGGTCAACCCCCGCGCCAGCCGCACGGTGCCTTTCGTGGCCAAGGCCACCGACAGCGCCATCGCGTCCATTGCCGCGCGGCTGATGGCCGGCGAGCGGCTGGCCGATTTCGCCCGGCGCGCGCCCTATGACACGGGCGTGGGGCCGACCGACGTGATGCCGCTGGCCGATCCGCTGACGCTCGCCGACCCGATCACGCCGTGGTTTTCGGTCAAGGAAGCGGTGCTGCCCTTCGCGCGCTTCCCCGGCGTGGACACGCTTCTGGGCCCCGAAATGCGCTCGACCGGCGAGGTGATGGGCTGGGCGCGCAACTTCGCGCGCGCCTTCCTGAAGGCGCAGATGGGCGCCGGTGTCAGCCTGCCGGATGGCGGGCAGGTGTTCGTGTCGATCCGCGACGCCGACAAGGGCGCGGCGATGCTGGAGACAGCGCAAGCGCTTGTCGAGATGGGCTTTTCCATCGTCGCCACCGCCGGAACCGCCGCGTGGCTGGAGGGCAACGCGGTGCCCTGCGCGCGCGTGAACAAGGTTTATGAGGGCCGGCCCAACATCGTCGATCTGCTGAAATCCGGCGAGGTGGCGATGGTGATGAACACCACCGAGGGCCAGCAGGCGATCGAGGACAGCCGCGAGATCCGCGCGGTCGCGCTCTATGACAAGATCCCGTATTTCACCACCGCCGCCGGGGCGCACGCTGCTGCGCAGGCGATCCACGCGCGGCGCGAGGATGCGATCACCGTGCGCGCGCTTCAGGGCTGAGGGGCGAGCATCGCCTCGGCGGTGCGCGCCTCTGCCATGATCGCCGTCAGCACCAGCACGTGCCGGGCCGGGCGCCACGCGGCGTCGCGGTCCAGCCGCCGCGCGTTGAGCGCGGCCTCCACCGGCAGCAGCAGCGCCAGCGCCTGAACCGGGCCGGGCAGCGCGCCTTCGATCTGCCCGCGAAGGGCGCTGCGCAGCATCATCTCGCGCCGATACTCGGGCAGGCCACAGCGCGCGGCCGAAACCAGCAGGCGTGGGCGCTTGAGCGCGCGGACGGTCTGAAGCGGATGGTGCATGGCAGGCTCCTTCGTCTGGGTCCACGCATCCTTGCACAACCATAGCGGGTGTTGCGCTTGCAGATTTCCAACGCGCGCTCCGCTTATCAGTGTTTAGTATTTGGAAACAATTATGGTGTTATGGAAAAAAAGTTAATGAAACAGAAACAGAATCAACCAGAGGATGTGTCGTGCGCAAGCTCCATGCACAAGCGGCCCTGGGTGCCGAAGACGATCCGCGGATGGATCGCGGCCAGGCGAACATCCGCCCCCTGCGCGACCTGCCCGACTGGGTGCCCGATGCGGTGCGGCTTTACCTGTCACACACGGCCGACGGGACGTCGCTGCGGGCACTGGCCCGGGCGCGGGGCTGTCATGCCTCGACCGTGATGCGGCAGGTGCGCCGGTTCGAGAACCGGCGCGACGACCCGCTGATCGACGAGGCGCTGAGCCGCCTCGGGCAGCCCGCCGGACCCGCCCGGCGCGCCCGTCCCCCCGACAAGGACCCTGCAATGACTGCCAGCCTCCGCCCCTGTGGCGCTCCGACCTTGCCTGATGCCGTGACGCTGAACCGCGACGCGCCCCCGGTGCTGCACAGCCTGACCCTGGCCGGCGCGGTGCTGGCCATCGCCGCCGACATGGACAAGGCCGTGGTGCTGCGCGAGGACGCGAACGGGCGTGCGCACCGCGTCGCCGTGCTCGACCGCGCGCTGGCCGAGGCGATGGCGCTGCAGGACTGGATCAGCTGCGTCCGTCCCGGCCGCGTTGCAAGCTACGCCATCACGCCCGCCGGGCACGTCGCGCTGCGCGCCTTTGGCGCGGCGGCGGTCGATGGCGAGGGTGGCGCCGCACCTGGCGCGCCCGGCGCTGCGGCGGATGCGGACGCGCCGCGCCGCCTGCGCTATGGCCCCGCCGAGGGGCCGGTGGCCGTGCTGGCGCGGCGCCGCGACCATGACGGCGCACCGTTTCTGACCCCTGAACTGGTGGCCGCGGCCGACCGCCTGCGCGAGGATTTCGAGCTGGCCCGCATGGACCGCTGCACAGACACCGACTGGCACCGGATGCTCGACGATCCCGATGCCATCGCAGAGGCCGGGCCTGTCCGCTCGCGCCCCGCTGCGGCGCGCTTGCGCGTGGCCGCGGCGCTGCGCGATCTGGGCCCGGGGCTGGGCGACATGGCGCTGCGCTGCTGCTGCTACCAGGAGGGTCTCGAGACCGCCGAGCGGCGGCTGGGCTGGTCCGCACGCTCCGGCAAGATCGTGCTGCGGATCGCCCTGCAACGGCTGCGACGGCATTACGACGCGCTGGGCCTCGACAGTGACCTGATCGGCTGATCGCACCCGTTTCCGGGTGCGAAACAGCAGCGCGTCAGCCCGTCCAGCCGGCGAGGTTGCTTTCGATCACCTGCCCCAGCGCGGCGATATGCGCCGCATCGTCGTTGAGGCAGGGAATATAGGTGAACTGCTCGCCGCCGGCCTCTTCGAAGCTCTCCTTGATCTCTTCGTTGATCTCTTCGAGCGTTTCGATGCAGTCGGCCGAGAAGGCGGGTGCGATCACCGCCAGCCGCCTGACCCCCTGTTTCGCCAGATCGGCGACGTGATCGACCGTGTAGGGGCGCAGCCATTCCTCGGAGCCGAACACCGACTGGAAGGTGGTCTGGATCGCCTCGTCGGGCCAGCCGAGTTTCTCGCGCAGCAGCCGCGTGGTCTTCTGGCACTGGCAGTGGTAGGGATCGCCCTCCAGCAGGTAGCGCTTGGGCATGCCGTGGTAGCTGGCGACCAGCACTTCGGGCTTTTCCTCCATCGCGTCATAGGTGCGCTGGACCGACTGCGCCAGCGCATCGACATAGGAGGGGTGGTCGAAATAGGGCGCCACCGTGCGCGCAGCGGGCTGCCACTTCTGCTCCATCAGCGCGCGGAAGAACTGGTCGCAGGCGGTGGCCGAGGTCGCGCCCGCATAATGCGGATAGAGCGGGAAGAACAGGATCTTCTCGCAGCCCGCGGCGACCATCTCGTCGACCTTGGACTTGGTCGAGGGGTTGCCGTAGCGCATGCAGAAATCGACCATCACGCCGTCGCCGAACTGCGCGCCGATCCGCTCGGCCAGCTTGGCGGTCTGGTCCTTGGTGATGGTCATCAGCGGGCTTTCGCCCTTGTCGTGGTTCCAGATCGACTTGTAATTCGCGCCGCTGGTGAAGGGGCGCTTGGACAGGATGATGAGCTGCAGCAGCGGTTGCCACTTCCACGCCGGATAGTCGATCACGCGCTTGTCCGACAGGAACTCGTTCAGGTAGCGTCGCATCGACCAGTAATCATAGTTGTCCGGGGTCCCGAGGTTCGCCAGCAGCACGCCCACCTTGGCCTGCGGAACCGGGGGATGCTCGGCCGGCGCATGGGCGAGGCGCCCCTCGCCGGGGTGGTCGTGGTGAACCGGGCACCGGAGCGGCTGGCTCTGCTGCGCGTCGAGCATGGCGGGCGTCCTCACATCTGTCTCAGCACGAGTGCTGCGTGACATAACGGGTTTTGTGCCGCGGTCAATCTTTGCGGGGCTGCGCTCAGTCGCGGTGCGGGTCATCCCGCCGCGGTGGCGGGCCGGCGGGGTCGTCGAGCGGCGTTTCGCGCGTGCCCAGCGCCTCGGCCAGCCGGTGGGTCGCCGATCCGGGGCGCAGCGGTTTGGGCTGGCTGTCGGCGGGGGACCAGCCGGTCAGGAAGATCAGCTCGAAACTGGCCAGGATGCGTCCGTCGGCGGCCGGGAAGTGCCGGCGATAGAGCGCCTCGGCCGTGTCGAACAACGCCCGTGGCGCCGGGCTGCGCGCGCGCCCGGCCAGCGCGTTGCCTTCGCCCATGTCGCGCAGCTCTGCGGCAAGGTGCCGCAGACTGCGGTAGGCTGCGCGCAACGTCACCGTGTCCGCGACCGGCAGCGCGAAGCCCGCGCGTTGCAAAAGCGCGCCCAGATCGCGGATCTCGCCCATCGGCAACACGCGCGGTGACAGTCCGCCGCGCAGCGCCGTTTCGGCTTCGGCCAGCACCGCGCGCAGCTCGCTCAGGCTGCGCCCGCCGGGCAGCACCGCCAGGAACAGCCCATCGGGTGCCAGCGCGCGGCGCGCCTGCACCAGTTGCCCCACCGGGTCGGCGGCCCAATGCAGCGCCATGGCGTGGATCACCAGATCATGCGCGCCGGGCTCCAGCGCCAGCACCTCGTCATCGGCGACAAGCGCCGCGCCGGGCAGGAACCGGTCCCATGCGTCGGGCAGGCCGGTGACGATCGCGGGGCGCGTAAACCTTCTGTTAACCTCGCTGAGTCTCAACTCGAGCTCGTCGCGTGCCTCGGCGTGCAGGAAGGGCGCGGCGCCTGCGCCGCGGCGCGCGGCGCGGGCGCGGCTGCGGGCCAGTGCGGCGCGGTCGGCGATTTGCGGCGGGGGGGGGCTGGACATTGGCGCGGATCTCTCCTTTGCGTCTCAGATAGGGGGCCCGGCATGGGGTTTCAAAGCCTGGTGCGTGCGATCTACCCGCCGCGCTGCCTGACCTGCGATGCGTTCACCGATATCGACCACGCGCTCTGCCCGGCGTGCTGGCCGCAGGCGCATTTCATCCACGGGCTGGTCTGCGATGCCTGCGGCGTGCCGTTGCCGGGCAACCCCGAGGAAGGTGCGGTCCTGTGCGACGACTGCTTGCGCGTCGCGCGACCGTGGGCGCAGGGGCGCGCGGCGATGATGTATGGCGACAAGGCGCGCACGATCGTGCTGGGGCTGAAATACCACGACCGCGAGGATCTGGTCCGTCCTGCGGGGCGCTGGCTGCACCGTGCAGCCCGGCCCATGCTGCGCCCCGGCATGCTGGTTGCGCCGGTGCCGTTGCACCGGCTGCGGCTGCTGATGCGGCGCTACAATCAGGCCGCGTGGCTGTCATCGGCACTGGCGCGCGAGGCGGGGCTGGAGCACTGCCCCGACCTGCTGGTGCGCGCGCGCTTCACCGGCACGCAGGACGGCCGGTCGCGCCACGCCCGGTTCGACAACGTGGCCGACGCATTCGTCCCGCACCCGCGCCAGGGACGGCGCATCGCGGGGCGCGACATCGTGCTCGTGGACGACGTGATGACTGCGGGCGCGACGCTCGCCGCCGCGACCGAGGCGTGTCTGGAGGCGGGCGCGGCGTCGGTCCGGGTGGCGGTCCTGGCGCGCGTTGCGCAGCCGGCATAATCGCGTATAGTCGCGCCGCAATCCGATCCGATCAGGAGCGCGCCATGCAGGCCGTTGAAATCTATTCCTCTCCGCTCTGCGGATTCTGTCATGCGGCGAAGCGGTTGCTCAAGTCCAGGGGCGTCGCGTTCACCGAGATCAACGTCCTGACCAACCCCGGACGCAAGCCCGAGATGATCGAGCGCGCAGGCGGGGCGCGCACCGTGCCGCAGATCTTCATCGGCGGCGCCCATGTCGGCGGGTGCGACGAGCTTTACGCGCTCGACCGCGCCGGGAAGCTCGATGCGCTCCTGAAGGGCTGATCCGGGATGCGCGCGGCGCTCGTGCAGATGACCGGCAGCGACGATCCGGCCGCGAACACGGCGGCGGTGCTGGAGCATCTGCGCAGCGCCGCGGCGCAGGGCGCTGCGCTGGTGGCCACGCCCGAGGTCACGAACTGCATCTCGACCTCGCGCAGCCATCAGCGCGCGGTGCTCCACCCGGAAGCCACCGATCCCACCCTCGCCGCGCTGCGCGGCGAGGCGCGCGCGCTCGGGCTCTGGGTGCTCGTCGGCTCGCTGGCGCTGCTGACCGGGGATGCGGATGGCCGCTTCGCCAACCGCTCCTTTCTGATCGGCCCCGATGGCGCCATCGCCGCGCGCTACGACAAGATCCACATGTTCGACGTGGCTGTTTCCGAAACCGAAACATACCGCGAGTCCGATGGCTTCCGCCCCGGCGGCACGGCGGTGCTGGCGCGCACGCCGCTGGGCGCGCTCGGGCTGAGCGTGTGCTACGATCTGCGCTTCCCGGCGCTCTACCGGGCGCTCGCGCAGGCCGGCGCGCAGGTCCTGACCGTCCCGGCGGCGTTCAGCCCGGTCACCGGCGCGGCCCATTGGGAGGTCCTGCTGCGCGCCCGCGCGATCGAGACCGGCTGCTTCGTTCTCGCCCCCGCACAGACCGGCATCCACGACGCGCAACGCGGCCGCGCGCGGCGCACGCATGGTCATTCGCTTGTCGTTGCGCCGTGGGGCGAGGTGCTGCTGGACGCGGGCACCGATCCGGGGGTGCATGTGGTCGATCTGGACCTTGCGCAGGTCGACGAGGCGCGCCGTCGCGTGCCCGCGCTGCACCACGACCGCGCCTTCGAGGCACCATGACCGGGCGGCGCGACGATCTGGCCACGGCGCTCTTCAGCGAGTTGCTGATTGCCGACCAGATGGCGCGCAACCGGCTGTCGCGGGTGCTGCCGCGGGGGATGGAGCTGTCGCATTTCGGGGTGCTCAACCTGCTGGCGCGCGCGCAGGGCGAGCGCACGCCCGCACAGCTCGCGCGCGCCTTTCACGTCACGCGCGGAGCGATGTCGAACACGCTCGCCAAGCTGGAATGGGCGGGATACGTGCATATCCGTCCCGACTGGGACGACGCGCGGCGCAAATGCGTGGCGATCAGCCCCGCCGGTCTGCGCGCGCGCGACGAGGCGATCGGGGCGCTGGTCCCGCTCATCGGCCAGACGGTCGACACGGTGGGCGCCGAGCGCGTGCGTCATACCCTGCCGGTGCTGCGCGCGCTGCGCGCCGCGCTCGAGGCGGACTGAGCGCGCCTCAGCCCCCCGCGCGCACGAAGGTCAGGTAATGTGGTTGGCGCCCTTCGCGCAGGGCCTTGGCCTCGTAGCGGGTCCGGGTCCAGTCGTCCCAAGGGGTGTGCAGCTCCTGCGCGCGGCGCACGAACCCCGCGCGCGGCACCTCCTCGAGCGTCTGGCGCACGTAGTCGGGAATGTCGGTCGCCACCCGGAACACCGCGCCGGGGCGCAGCACACGCGCGAGCGGCTCCAGATGCTCGGGCGTGACGAAGCGGCGGCGGTGGTGGCGCGCCTTGGGCCACGGGTCAGGATAGAGCAGGAAGGCCCGGTCGAGGCACCCGTCGGGCAGCACGTCGAACAGATCGCGCGCATCGCCCGGATGCAGGCGGATGTTTGCAACGCCAGCGCGCCGGATCCGCCCCAACGCCATGGCGACCCCGTTCAGGAACGGCTCGCAGCCGATGATTCCGACATCGGGCGCGCGCTGGGCCTGGTGGACCATGTGTTCGCCGCCCCCGAACCCGATTTCGAGCCACAGCGGGCGCGGGCCGGGAAACAATGCAGCGGGATCGATCCGGGTGCGGTCCGGGTTGTCCTGCACGCTCACGCCATGAACCCGAAGCGCTGGCAGCAGGTCCTCCAGATCGCGCTCCTGCGCGGGCTTGAGCGACTTTCCCTTCACCCGGCCGTAGAAATTGCGCCCGGGCACCGCCGATCTGAGCATTCCGGTTTTCATGCCGGCCCCCTTGCTTGCGTCGGTTGCGGGAATGCCCCGCCCGGCAGCCCGGATCACCCCCGCCGCGCCCCG
>PUOA01000150.1 GCA_003551925.1 Paracoccaceae bacterium | reverse complement strand
GTCGCGGCCTGAGCCGCGCGGGCTTGGGGTCGCGGCCTGAGCCGCGCGGGCGTGACGCCTCGGCCTGAGCCGCGCAAACGCAAGACCCCCGCGCCGGACGCGGGGGTCTTGCGTTCCAAGGCGTTTCGATCAGGCCGCCTGGTCGGCAGCCTCGAGCAGCGCGGCCTGGTTGCGGCGTTCGCTTTCCTCGCGCGACAGGGCCACGGATGTCCGCACGCCGCGCGCGACGAACTCCATCAGGCCCTTCACCACGCGTTCATTCGGGTCGATCCCGGCGCAGGACAGCACCTCGCGCCCGTCGCGCGAACGTGCCCAGCGGGCGATCTGATCCGGTCCGTTGCCGAACTTCTTGTCGTCTGCGATCGCGTCGTCCAGCGCAGCCAGCACCACGGCCGCGAACAATTTGCGCGAGCGCGCGCCCTGTTCGTGGTTGAACGCTGTGCCATCTGTGGAATCGAACATCGGGCAGTCCTTTTTTTCGGGGCCTTGCGCTTGTTCTGGAGTTCTTGCGCTTGCATTTTCTCAGAAGGCCGTGACTACACATTGGCGCCGCGATTCGCTACAGTGTTTTCGCATGGCTGCCATGCGCCTGACACATAGGGGTCGCGAATGCGTCATAGATGCGTCTCTTGCGCGCGAGAGCGGCGCAAGATATAGCTTCGCCACAACGTCCGGGGTGCGCCCCGGCTGCGGTCAGCGAAGAGGCGTGCATGCCGAGGATCAACGGAAACGAAATTCGCCCCGGCAACGTGCTCGAGCATGACGGCGGGCTCTGGGTCGCGGTCAAGGCCAACCACGTCAAGCCCGGCAAGGGCGGGGCCTTCGCGCAGGTCGAGTTGAAGAACCTGCGCGACGGGCGCAAGCTGAACGAACGGTTCCGCTCGGAGGACAAGGTCGAGCGCGTGCGGCTCGAGCAGAAGGATCAGCAGTTTCTTTACCAGTCCGACGATATGCTCGTCTTCATGGACATGGAAAGCTTCGAGCAACTGGAACTGCCGGCCGATATCCTGGGCGATCGGCGACCGTTCCTGCAGGACGGCATGACCGTCACGATCGAATATTACGGTGATGAAGCGCTGAGCGTGACGCTCCCGCAGAAGGTCACCTGCACCATCGCCGAGACCGAGCCGGTGGTGAAGGGCCAGACCGCAGCGAACAGTTACAAGCCGGCGATTCTGGACAATGGTGTGCGCGTCATGGTCCCGCCCTTCGTCGGCACGGGCGAGGCGATCGTCGTGAACACCGAAACATTGGACTACGCCGAACGCGCCTGACGGACCCGCCCTCTGGCTCCGATCCGGCGCGATGGCCTGACTGGAGCGGATTTTCGTCATGCGTCACCTGCTTGCGTCATTCGCGGTCGCACTGGGCCTGTCGGGCGCGCTGGTGTCCGCACCTGCATGGGCGCGCGATGTCTCCGTGTCGCTGACCTGGCCCGGGATTTCGATCGCCCCGGGCGCCGAAGCGGTGTTCGTGTTCCGCGACGACAAGGGCGCGCGGGTTGCCGAACGTCGCGTGTTGCTCGAGGTGGGGCAGACCCGGCTGGACGCAAGCTTCGAGGACGTGCCGAGCGCGGCGACGGCCCTGCGCGCGGGGCTGTCGGTGGGCGCCGGGATCGTCGCGGCGACCGCGCCGCAACCCATCCCCGAGGCCGGGCCCGCGGCGCTTGACGCGCTGGCGGCGCAGCCGGCCTATGGCCTGAAATTCGCGCAGCCCCTGCGCTGCGACGGTGGCACGGTCGAGGTCGCGCGCGGGCTCGAGGGTGGGCTGTGGCTGCGCTGGATGGGCGAGGTGATCGAGATGGATCCGCTGATCGCCGGCCGCACGGACTGGTTCATCGACGGCGACAACGATGCGTGGATGCATCCGCCGCGCCCGCAGTTCCGGCTGAACGGGCAGGATCTGCAGGACTGCGCGCCGGTGCTGGGTCAGCCGCTGCTGCCGCTCACCGCCCGGTCGCGGGACGCGGGCTGGTGGCTGGAGCTGCGCGCCGACGCCGTCCGCTTCGCGCACGCGCCGGATGCGGACGCGCCGCTCGAGGTGCCGCTGCCCGAGCCTGCGCAGAGTCCGGGCCGGATGGTGTTTGCCGACCCCGCGATCACGGTTGTCCTGCACGAAACGCTGTGCCGCGATCCGGCCGACCGGGTGCCGCACCCGATCGCCGTCGACATCGTGAGGGAGGGTGAGATCCTCACCGGCTGCGGCGGGCGGCCGGAGCGGCTGTTGCAGGGCGGCACCTGGCAGGTGACCAGCCTGCACGGGATCGACATCGCCGCCGCGCTCAATGGCGCTGCGGAACTGACGATGTCCTTTTCGCCGGCGCAGATTTCCGGGCGCGCGGCGTGCAATCTCTATGTCGGGGACATGGCGATCGACCGCGACGGGCTGGGGTTCGGCGAGATGGCGACCACCCGGGTCGCCTGTCCCACCGCGCTGATGTCGCTCGAACGCCGGTTTCTGGATGCGCTCGACAGCGTGACGGGCTTCGACATGGCGGGCCCGGACGCGGTGGTGTTCCTGGCCGGGCAGACGCCGATCCTGACCGCCCGGCGCGACCCCTGACGCCGCCCCCCTGACGCCGTTCAGAAAAAGCCGCGCCAGTAGAGCAGCGCCAGCACCAGGCCCGTCACCCCCAGCAGGCTGACCGCAAGGCTGCCGAGGATGGCCAGCGCCACCTCGCCGCGCCGCCTCTGCTTCTGCAATCCCTTCAGATGCGCCCTGAGCGCGCCATGCGCGCGCATCAGGCGATCGCGGTCGATCTGGCGCGCCAGCTTCGGATGGCCCGCCAGCGGCTCGATTTCGGCCAGGAAATCCGCCTCGCGCCGCAGCTTGCGCGGCAGCTGGCGCCGGCATTGCGCGACCGCGTCCTGCACCGATGCGCCGTCCGCGCCCAGCGCATCGCGCATCAGGGTTGCGATGTCCTCGGTCATCTCGGCCGCGGGGGGCAGCATGGGGCAGGGTCCTTGCGTCTGCGTGGCCGGGATGGTTCTACTGCGCGCACCCGGCGGGCTCAACCCGCGCAGGACGGGCGGAGGGATGATGCTCAACACGGTACGCCACGGGGAGCGCGCGCGGGGGGAACCGCCGGTGCTGATCGTGCACGGGCTGTTCGGCTCGGCGCGGAACTGGGGGGCCATCGCGAAGCGTCTGTCGGACAGCCGCGAGGTTCTGGCCGTCGACATGCGCAACCACGGCGACAGCCCGCACAGCGCCGATCAGAGCTATGCGGCGATGGCCGACGATCTGGCCGAGGTGATCGCGGCCGCGGGCGGGCAGGCCGACGTGGTGGGCCATTCGATGGGCGGCAAGGCGGCGATGGTGCTGGCGCTGGGCGCGCCCGAGCGGGTGCGCCGGCTGGTGGTGGCCGACATCGCACCCGTGGCCTATGCTCACAGCCAGGCGCCCCTTGTCGAAGCGATGCGCGCGCTCGACCTGCGCGGGATCAAGACCCGCGGCGAGGCCGATGCCCGGCTGGCGCAGCGCATCGACAGTCCCCAGCTGCGCGCGTTCCTGCTGCAATCGCTGGACCTGCGCGAAGGTCCGCCACGCTGGAAGCTGAACCTCGATGCGCTGGCCGACCAGATGGAACACATCATGGGCTGGCCCGAGCCCGCCGGGCGCTTCGACGGCCCCGCGCTGTTCGTGTCGGGGGCGGCGTCGGATTATGTCCGCCCCGAACACCGCGATCCGATCCGCGCGCTGTTCCCGCGCGCGCGCTTTGCCACGATCCCCGACGCCGGGCACTGGCTGCACGCCGAACGCCCGCGCGAATTCGAGGCCGTGCTGCGCAGTTTCCTGACCCCGAATCCCTGACCCTGCACGAGGCGACGCCCTTGAAAGCCATCATCTTCGATCTGGACGGCACGCTGATCGACAGCGCGCCCGATATCCGCGCCACCGCCAACACGGTGCTGGCGCGCCGCGGTCTGGGCCCGATCACGCTGGCGCAGACGCGCGGCTTCATCGGCGCCGGGGCAGGGGCCTTCATCACCCGGCTGGTGGCCGCGGTCGGTCTGGAGCCCGGCCCGGAAGAGCTGCGCGCGCTCGAAGCCGAGTTCATCGCGCTCTACGAGACCGCGCACACCCACACCCGGCTCTATGCCGGGGTCGAGGCCGCGCTCGACGCGCTGGCGGCGGACGGCTGGGCGCTGGGGCTGTGCACCAACAAGCCCATCGGCCCCACCCGCACGGTGCTGGCGCATTTCGGGCTGGCGCGGCGCTTCGCGGCGGTGGTGGGCGGCGACAGCCTGCCCGTGCGCAAGCCCGCGCCCGACCCCTTGCGGCACGTGCAGGCGGCGCTGGGCGACCTGCCCACGATCTATGTGGGCGACAGCGAGGTCGACGCCGCAACCGCGCGCGCCGCCGGCACCCCCTTTGCGCTCTTTACCGAAGGCTACCGCCACGGTCCGGTCGATACGATCCCGCACCAGCTGGCCTTCGCCCGGTTCGACACGCTCCCCGCGCTTGCCGGCGCACTGCTCGACCCCGGCCCCGGCTCCAACACAACGCTTGCGCAGCCGCTGTGAGTTCACTAGAACGCCTCCACACACCGGCGGCGAGTTGGCGGAGTGGTTACGCAGCGGATTGCAAATCCGTGTACACCGGTTCGATTCCGGTACTCGCCTCCATTTGTCCCGTAAATTTCCAGTCCTTGTCGAGTGTTCCGAACCCGATCTCGATTGCCGAGGCAGGAGATGCGATCGTGGATGCGCTTGACATGCGCCTGCGCGTCCTGCGCGGCTTGCTCGGGGCAACTCGGTTTGTCGTGGCCAGATCCGCGCATGAACGAGGCCGCGCGCCTGCCGGGGCCAGATCGCCGCGCCGGGGGGCGGGATCGGGCCTTGATCGCGCGCATGACGGCTCGAGCGTCGCGATCCGGGCACGCTAGGCCCCGCGCGGCGCGCGCGCGACCCGGACCTTGGTGTCCACGCGCAGCATCTTGGCAAGCGCCGTGAAACGCGCCTGCGCGACCTCGGTGAACAGGTCCTGCGCCTCGGGGTTGAGCACAAGTTCGAGCACGCGCTTCTGGGGATAGAGCCGCAGCGTGCCCGCGTTTTCCGGCCCGTCCATCGAGAACATCGCCCCGAAGCGCATCGCGCGCCCCAGCACCTGCGCCTCGCGGATGCGCGGTTCCTCAAGCAGCCGCGAGACCCGCAGCATCCGCTCGGTCATGCCGTTTGTCTTGTAGCGATACATCAGCGCCAGCGACAGGAACACCCGATCATCATGGGCAAGCCCGCCCAGATTGGCGCGGGTGGCCGTGTCGAAGCACGCGTCGGCCCGGTAATCGGGGTGGGCGCGCCAGTTGACATCATGCAGCAGGCACGCGGCCTTGATGATGCGCAGCTTGCGTTCGGGGGCCGAGTTCCACAGCGGCAGCAGGAACTGGAACAGCTTGCGCCCGAAGCCCGGCAACCGCGCGCTCTGGTGCTCGGCGAAGCGGCAGGCCTCGATCAGCGGGTCGCGGCGGCGCAGCAGGTCGGGCATCTGGTCATACAGGATCCCCTCGCGGATGCCGTAGCCCGAAATGTGCAGCCGGCGCGGGCGGAACGCGTGCAGCACCTGCCGCAGCACCTGCCCGGCGATGGGCACCAGCGCCAGCCGGTCGGCCGACACGCCGGTCTGTGCGCGCAGCTTGGCCGGGTCCTTGTCCGCCAGCCAGTCGAGCGTCTTGCGCACGGTCTTGGGCGTCATGGCGTATTCGTGCAGCACCGTCAGCGGATAGTCGCGCCGCGCCATGTCCAGCCGCGCCAGTGCCCGCCATGAGCCGCCGACCAGATAGAGCGCCTCGTGATGGGTGCCGATCTCCTCGCGCAGGCCGCGCAGCACGTCGCCGATATGCGCCTTCAGCCCCTTCTTGCCGCCGCTGACCTGTTGCAGCCGGAACGGCCCCAGCGGCGAGGTCACGCGCCGCTGCACCGTGCCGCCGCCGACCTCGGCCAGTTCCATCGACGACCCGCCGATGTCGCAGACCAGCCCCGCAGCCTCGGGCCAGCCGGTCAGCACGCCCTGCGCAGACAGCCGCGCCTCCTCGGCGCCGTCGATGACCAGCACGCGCAGCCCGGTCGCGGCCTCGATCTCGGCCTGAAAGGCGGGGCCGTCGCGGGCTTCGCGCATGGCGGCGGTGGCGACGACGGTCAGGTTGGTCAGCGCCATCCCGCGGGCAAGCGCGGCGAAGCGCTTCATCGTGGCCAGTGCGCGGGCGCGGCCCTCGGGGTTCAGCTTGCCGCTTTCGGCCAGTCCCCGGCCCAGCCCGCACAGCACCTTTTCGTTGAAGAAATACGCCGGGCTGCGCGCCGCGCCGTCGAACACCACCAGCCGGACCGAGTTCGACCCGATATCGATCACGCCGACATGGTCAAGCGCGCGCGCCGCGGGGTCCTGAAACAGCGGACGCCCGAAGAAGTCGCGCAATCGGTCGTCGGAAGTGCCACCGTCCATGTGCCGGTTCCTGAGTCGCCCGAGGGCTTCACCCTGTCCCAGCGGGTGGCGCGCGTCAATCCTCGGGGGCTTCGGCGTTCAGCATCGTGGTGCCCAGCAACATGTCATGCAGCCCCTGCCGGTAGGGCGTGGTCAGGATCATCGCGATCGAAGCGATCTGCGGCAGGATGAAGGTCATGATCAGCGCGTGCAGCCCCGCATAGGCGAAGGCGGTGCCCTGATCGACCGGGCGCCCGTCCAGGTGGCGCAGCTTGATCGCGCTCAGCATCATGCCGACGGTGGCGCCGTAGCGCGCCAGCATCACCCCGCGATAGGCGATGCTGACCGCGGCGAACAGCACCGGGAAGAACAGCGCGCCGACGAACAGCGTGAACAGCAGCGCGACCACCGCGAGGACCAGCGTGATGACCGTGTCCACGCCCCAGGCCACGGCGCGCTTGAGCGGCACATAGGCGTAGAATTCGCGCTGGAGGAAGGGGTCGGGCAGGCTCATGCGGTGAACTCCGCGACCGTGGCGCCGCTGAGCGCGACCAGCCGGTCGGGCGCGATGGCGAAGATGTGACGCGGTGTGCCGGCGGCGGCCCAGACCACGTCGAACTCCAGCAGGCGCGGGTCGGCCCATGTGGGGCAGGGCTGCGTCAGCCCGATGGGCGCCACGCCGCCGATGGCGAAGCCGGTTTCCGCGCGCACCAGCGCCGCGTCGGCGCGGCCCAGCGCCTCGCCCGCCAGCGCCGAGGCGCGCTCGGCGCAGACCCTGTTGCCGCCGGCGGTCAGGAACAGCCGCACATGGCCGGTCTCGGCCCCGCAGAACAGGATCGACTTGACGATCTGGTCCAGCGCGCAGCCCGCGGCGGCCGCCGCCTGCTCGGCGGTGCGGGTTTCGCCGGGCTCGCGGATGTCGGGGGCGATCCCCGCCCCTTCCAGCGCCGCGCGCACGCGTCTGAGGGACTTGCTCATGCGTCTGTCCTTCGTGGCTGCCACCTCCCTTGAAACCCGGATGCGGCCGCAGTGCAAGAGGGACGGATTGACCTCGCCCCGCCCAGCGCGCAACGTGCAACAATGTCGCTCTGGTCCGTCACCCGCTCCCCCATCCCCCACGACCCCGACGCCGGGGCCGAGGCGCGCGCGCTGTTTCCGGACCTGCCCGCCGATCTGGGCGAACTGATCGCCGGCACCGCCGGGTGCAGCCCCTATCTGAAGGCCCTGATGCAGCGCGAGGCCGACTGGCTGCCGCAGGCGCTGGCGCAGGACCCGGCGCGGGCGGTGGCGGACGAACTCGCCGCGCTCGATCCGGCCTCGGACCGCCTCGGCGACGATCTGCGCCGCGCCAAGCGCCGCGTGGCGCTGCTGGCCGCGCTGGCCGATCTGGGCGGGGTGTGGGGGCTCGATGCGGTGACGGGTGCGCTCACCGATCTCGCCGACGCCGCCACGCAGGCCGCGCTGACGGCGGCGCTGGGGCATGAGATCCGGCGCGGCAAGCTGCCCGGCGCGGTGCCCGAGGACGCCGCGCGCGGGGCGGGAATGGTGGTGCTGGCGATGGGCAAGATGGGCGCGCGCGAGCTGAATTATTCCTCGGACATCGACCTGATCTGCCTGTTCGACGAGGCCCGCTTCGACGAGGCCGATTACCACGACGCCCGCGCCGCCTTCATCCGCGCCGCGCGCCGGATGTGCGCGCTGCTCTCCGAGCCTACCGGCGAAGGTTACGTGTTCCGCACCGACCTGCGCCTGCGCCCCGATCCATCGGTCACCCCCGTCTGCCTGTCGATGGAGGCCGCCGAGCGCTACTATGAAAGCCTCGGGCGGACATGGGAGCGCGCGGCCTATATCAAGGCGCGCCCCTGCGCGGGCGATCTGGAGGCGGGCGCGCGGTTTCTGGACACGCTCACCCCCTTCGTGTGGCGCCGCCATCTGGACTTCGCCGCGATCGAGGACGCGCACGACATGCGCCTGCGCATCCGCGCGCACAAGGGCTTCGGCGGGCCGCTCACGCTGCCGGGGCACAACATCAAGCTCGGCCGCGGCGGCATCCGCGAGATCGAGTTCTTCACCCAGACCCGCCAGATCATCGCCGGCGGCCGCGACGCGTCGCTGCGCAGCCCGCGCACCGAAGCCGCGCTGACCGCGCTGACAGGCGCCGGCTGGGTGCCCGCCGACGTCACCGCCGAACTCGGCGACAGCTACCGCCACCTGCGCGAGCTCGAACACCGGCTGCAGATGATCCAGGACGCGCAGACCCAGACGCTGCCCTCCGGCGATGAGGGCTTCGCGCGGCTCGCGCGGTTCTGCGGCGCGGGCGACACCGCCGCCTGGCGCGCGGCGCTCAAGGCGCGGCTGGCCCGCGTGCATGAGCTGACCGAAGGGTTCTTCGCGCCCTCCGAGGCCGCGCCGGAGCCTGCGCTGTCCGAGCACGCCCGCACCATCGTCGAGGGCTGGCGCGCCTATCCCGCGTTGCGCTCGAGCCGCGCGCAGCGCATCTTCGAGCGCCTGCGCCCCGAGATCCTGCGCCAGATGCAGACCGCCGCGCAGCCCGACGACGCGCTGGTGCAGTTCGACCGTTTCCTGGGCGGGCTGCCCGCCGGGGTGCAGCTGTTCTCGCTGTTCGAGGCCAACCCCCAGCTGATCGACCTGCTGGTGGATGTCTGCGCCACCGCGCCGCGGCTGGCGGGGTATCTGTCGCGCAATTCGGGGGTGCTGGACGCGGTGCTGGGGGGCGATTTCTTCGCCCCCTGGCCCGGCGCCGCGGCGCTGGCGCGCGCGCTGGCCGATCGGCTGGCGGGGCTCGACGATTACGAGCACGCGCTCGACGCCGCGCGGGTCTGGGCGCGCGAATGGCATTTCCGCGTCGGCGTGCACCATCTGCGCGGCCTGATCGACGCGTTCGAGGCCGGCGCGCAATACGCCCAGCTGGCCGAGGCCGTGCTCGCGGCGCTCTGGCCGCGCGTGGTGGCGGACTTCGCCGCGAAGCACGGTGCGCCGCCGGGGCGGGGCGCGGTGGTGGTGGGGATGGGCTCGCTGGGTGCGGGGCGGCTCAACGCGGCGTCGGATCTGGACCTGATCGTGATCTACGACCCGGCGGGGGTCGAGGCCTCGGACGGGCGCCGCCCGCTCGACGCGCGCAGCTATTACGCGCGGCTGACCAAGGCGTTCGTGACCGCGCTGTCGGCGCCGATGGCCGAGGGGAAGCTTTACGAGGTCGACATGCGGCTGCGCCCCTCGGGGCGGCAGGGGCCGGTGGCCACCGCGCTGGACGCGTTTTGCAGCTACCAGCGGAGCGAGGCCTGGACCTGGGAGCATCTCGCGCTCACCCGCGCGCGTCGCGTGGCCGGCAGCGCCGCGCTGGGGGACGAGGTCGAGGCGTTTCGCCGCGCGCTTCTGCCCGAGAAGGGGGCAGGCGCCAGCGTCGCCGCCGACACCGCCGCGATGCGCGCGCGCCTGGCCGAGGCCAAGCCCGGCGGGGGCAGCTTCGAGGCCAAGGACGGCCCCGGCCGGTTGCAGGACATCGAACTGGCCGCGCAAGCCTGCGCGCTGCGCGCCGGCAGCCCGGCGCGCAGGCTCGAGGCGCAGCTGCAGGCGGGCGCGCGCGCGGGCGTGATCGACGCCGAGGCGGTGGCGGCGCTGCTGGGTGCCTATCGGCTGTGCTGGCGGTTGCAGGCCGCGGGCCGGCTGCTCGCCGACCGGATCGAGGACATCGCCGCGCTGGGCGCGGGCGGGCAGGCGCTGATCCTGCGCGAGACAGGGGCGCAGTCGCTCGACGCGCTGGAGCGCGATCTGGCCGATGCCTGCGCCGGGGCCGCCGCCGCGATCACCGCGCTGCTGATGGCACAGGAGGGCACGCAATGACATCCGCGCAGGACACCGCCGACCCGAAGGGGCTGATCCGCGAAAGCTACCGGATCGACGGGATCGGCGCGGCGGAGTGCCGGTCGATCCTGATCGACTGGGCGCTGAGCCTGCCCGAGGGCACCGAGCAGGGCACCGCGATCCGCGCGCTGCTGGCGCGGTATGGCGATGGCGCGCCCGACCATCCGATGACCGCGCTGTTGCGCGAGGGGCTGGCGGTGCTGCCTGCGCGCGGGCGCCGGCGGGGGCGCGCGGGCCGGCTGGGGCAGGGCTGAAACGCGCCCCCGAGCCGCGCTCCCACCCGCCCACCCCGCGCGCCTCGGGGGCGC
>PUOA01000088.1 GCA_003551925.1 Paracoccaceae bacterium | reverse complement strand
GGGCGCCACGCTGGGGCTGGTGGGCTTCGGCGCCATCGCGCAGGCGACCGCCGCTCGCGCCCGCGCCATGGGGATGGAGATCGCCGCGCATGACCCGTTCCTGCCCGCAGACCACCCGGCATGGAAGGGGGTGCGCAACTGCGCCGCCCTGCCCGAGCTGCTGGGCGCCGCCGACGCGCTGAGCCTGCACGTGCCGCTGACCGACGCCACGCGCAACCTGATCGACGCGGACGCACTGGCGGCGATGAAGCCCGACGCCGTGTTGATCAACACCGCGCGGGGCGGGATCGTGGACGAACGCGCGCTGGCATCGGCGCTGAAGGACGGCAAGCTCGCCGGCGCCGCGCTCGACGTGTTCGCGGACGAGCCGCTGCCGGGCGGCTCGGCGCTGGAGGGCGCGCCGAACCTGCTCGCCACGCCGCACATTGCCGGGGTGACGGTCGAATCGAATACCCGGATCAGCTGGATCACGGTCGAGGCGGTGGCGGGCGCGCTGGCAGGCTGAGCGCCGCCGTCACCGCCCCGGCGCGGCCATCTGCCCGATCTGCGCCCAGACATCCTGCACCACCGGCGAGAGCGCATCGGACAGCCGCGCGGCGATCAGCGCCATGCGCACCGCCGGCAGCCGCGCGCTGAGATCCGACAGCCGCCCCGCGGCAATGTCGTCGCGCGCCAGCGGCTCGGGGATCCAGGCCACGGCGAAGCCGGTGCGGGCGAACTCGCGCGCCGACAGGGTCAGCGCGGTCTCGAGCCGCGCGCGCACCGCGCCGACCGTCGACAGCCGCGGGAAGATCACCTTGCGCTGCACCTGCCCCATGAACACGTCGGCCGGATAGGCGATCAGCGGCACCTCGCCGCGCGCGCAGGCGGCGTCGAGCGCGTCCAGCCGCTGCGTGGCGAAGACGGGGATCAGCGTTTCGGTGCCGATCTGCAGCAGGTCCAGGAAATCGGCACCGGGGATGGCCTCGGTCTCGGGGACGTCATGGATCAGCGCAATGTCCGCACGGCGGGTCATGATCTGCGCCAGACAGTCGTCGCGATTGGCCGAGCGCAGCCGCGTGTCGATGTCCAGATCGGCGAACCACCCCACGATCTCGGGGGCGAGCGTGGCCGCTATGGCGTGCTGCGAGGCGATGACGATCCGCCGGCGGCGCAGCCGCTCGGTGTCGCGCAGCGCCACGCCGAGGTCGCGCATCGCCTCGGCCAGCTCGCGCATGCGGTCGAGCTGGTCATGCACATGCGGCGCCACGCGCACCGGCCGCGCGCTGCGGTCGAAGAGCGCCACGCCGAGGCTTGCCTCGATCTGCGCGATCCGGCGCGAAAACGCGGGCTGCGAGATGTTGCGCTTGACGCAGGCGGCCTGGAACGAGCCCTCCTCGGCGACGGCGAGGATGTCCTCGATCCATTCCAGCCGCACGGGGACGGCCTACCAGCCCAGCGGCCCGCGCGGCAGCGGCACGAACAGGATGCGCGAGAACAGCCAGTGGCTTGCCACCGCCAGCGCCGCCGCGATCGCGATGGCGCGCAGATGCGACAGCACCGGGAACTGGCGGAAATCGTTCTCCTCGCGCAACACGCCCTGCCCGACCACGAACCACATGGCGTAGAACATCAGCACGCTGGTCAGGATGTAGCCCAGCCGCGGCAGCAGCAGCACCCAGGCGACCAGCAGCCCCATCGCCCAGACCATGCGCAACGGGTTGCCCTCGTCGAAGATCGGGTCCGGCGCGGCGGCGACCACCGCCTTGACGATCAGCGCCAGCGACACGATCGCCATGAACACCAGGATCGCGTTGGGCCACTGCGCGCTGAGCGGCGACCAGTTGGCCCCGCGCGCGGCGTAGAAGACATAGGTGACCACCAGCCCCATCAGCCCGGCGATCATGTCGGTGTTGAACAGGCGCGCCATCACTCGGACCCCTCTGCGGCTTCGGTCTTCTTGCGCCGCGCTTCCTGGAGAATCGGCCAGAACAGCGTGACGAACACCATGGCGATCAGCGCCCACGACATCCAGTTGTCGAACAGCGCATAGGCCGGCACATCATGCACGGCGCCGCCGCGCAGCATGGACATCGAAAAGCCCTGCTCGGCGATCGGACCCAGGATCAGCCCCAGCGCGATCGGCGCGGGTTGCAGCCCGATATGGCGGACGAGATAGGCGAAAATGCCGATGCCGATCATGATGAACACGTCGATGATGCTGTTGCGCATCGAATAGGCGCCCAGGATCGACATGAAGGCGATGCCCGGCACCAGATAGGTCACCGGCACCGCGCAGACCGCGCGGCAGATCAGCCGTCCGCCCAGCACACCCACCACCAGCAGCGCCAGCGCCGAGACACCCAGCGACAGGATGAAACCGTAAGCCAGCGTCCCGCTTTCGGCAAAGAGCGCGCTGCCGGGGCGGATGCCGTGCAGCATCAGCGCGCCCAGCATCACCGCCGCGGGCGGCGAGCCCGGCACCCCCAGCGTCAGCAGTGGCACCACCGAGCCCGCGACGGCGGCATTGTTGCTGGCCTCGGACGCGACCACGCCCTGCGCGTTGCCCTTGCCGAAGCTCGACGGATTCTTGTCCGAGCGCTTGGCCTCGTTGTAAGCCACAAGCCCCGCGACATTGTTGCCCGCGCCCGGGATAATCCCGATCACCAGCCCGATGATCGACGAGCGCAGCACATTCCAGGGCCGCCGCACCGTCAGCGAAATGGCGTGCAGCAGGCTCTCGGACCCGCGCGAATAGTCGACATCGACCGATTTCGTGGCACTGACCGCAAGCCGGATCAGCTCGGGAATGGCGAACAGGCCGATCAGCGCGACCAGCAGCTGCACCCCGCCCTGAAGCTGCGAATACCCGAAGAGGAAGCGCGACTCGCCGCCCAGCGGCGAGATGCCGATGGTGCCGATCAGCATCCCCAGCGCACCGCCCAGGAGCCCCTTGAACAGCGAGCCCGTGGACAGCGCGGCGATCAGGCTCAGCCCCAGCACCGCGACCCAGAAATACTGTGCCGGCCCGAAGCGGATGGCGATATCCGTCAATGGCGACGCCATGGCGATCACCGCGATCACCGCGATCAGCCCGCCCACGACCGACGCCACCGTGGCCACCAGGATCGCCAGCTCGGCCTTGCCGTTCTTCGCCATCGGGTAGCCATCGAGCGTGGTGGCGATGGCGCCGGGCGTGCCGGGGGTGTTGATCAGGATCGCCGTGAACGCGCCGCCGAACATCGACGAGGTGTAGACCGCGCCCAGCAGCACCATCCCGCTGAGCGGGTCCATGGTGAAGGTGAACGGCACCAGCAACGCCAGCGCCATGGTCGCCGTCAGCCCCGGGACCGAGCCCACGAACAGCCCGACCGTGGTGCCGATGGCCACCAGCAGCAGCGAATCGAACGTCAGGACGGCGGCGAGGCCGCGCAGCAGGTCGTCAATCATGGTGATCCAGCCCCCCGAAAGAAGCCCGTGGGCCGCAGAGACCCCTGCAGCCCACGGCGCGTGTCAGGCCAGCCGCCGACGTGGCGGCCGGGCTCAGTTCAGCATGCCGAGTTCGCCGAGCAGTTCCTCGTATTCGACCTTCAGCCGCTCGATCAGCTCGGCGCTTTCGTCGGGACCGTAGAAGACCGGCTGGAAGCCCATCTCCTGCTTGCGCTCGTCCTGCTCGCGGTTGATTTCATCGAGCGTGCTGACGATCACCTCGATGTTCTCCTCGGGGATGCCGCGCGGGCCCAGCGCGCCGCGATAGATCGCCTCGACCACGTCATAGCCCAGCTCGCGGAAGGTGGGCACGCCGGGGAACATGTCGATCTGCTCCTCGGTGGCCACGGCCAGAGGGCGGAAATGATCGGAGTTCTGCACCGCCATGGTCGAGTTGGTCATCAGCGCGGTGACGTGCCCGCCCTGCAGCGCCGGGATCGTCGGCCCCGAGCCGGGGAACGGAATCCACGTCACCGTGATGTCGGCGGCGCGCATCAGGCGCACGGTGGCCAGGTGGTTGCCGCTGGCGGTGCCGGTGCCGCCCACGGTGATCGAACCCGGCGCAGCCTGCGCGGCCTCGATGAAGTCCTCGAGCGTCTCGAAGGGGCTGTCGTTGCGCACCACCAGCACCTGCGGGGTCGAGTGGTAGGTGTAGAGCACGTGCAGCTCGTCGGTCTCGTAGCCCGCATCACGGGTCATCGGCTGCGCGATGATGTGCGGGATCGAGAAGCAGGCGAAGGTGTAGCCGTCGGCCGGCTGATCCTTGACATGCGACCAGCCGACGGCGCCGCCGCCGCCCTCGCGGTATTCGATCACCACGTCGACGCCCATCTTTTCCTGCATGGGGTTCTGCTGCATGCGCTGGACGATGTCGCATTCGCCGCCGGGGCTGAACGGATTCAGATAGGTGATGGTGCCGCTGGGGAAATCGGCCAGCGCCGGGGTGGACATGAGCGCCATCGCGCTGGCTGCGGCGAGCGCGAGGGACTTCGCCTTCAGGACGGTGTGTGACATTTGCTCCTCCTAGTTGTGTTCTGGTGATCTGGGCGCGGGCTGCTCAGGCAGCCTTCTGGTTGTTGAACAGATGGCCGTAGGCGAACAGCGCCGCCGACCCGCCGGTGTGCACGAAGACGATGCGCTGCCCCTTGCGGAAGCCGCCGGCACGGATCAGCGCGACCAGCCCGGCGAAGCCCTTGCCCGAATAGACCGGGTCCAGCAGGATCCCTTCGAGGCGCGCGAGAAGCAGCATCGCTTCGACCATGCCGTCGGTGGGCTGGCCGTAGCCAGGTCCGACCTGGTCGTCATGGGCGTCGACCAGGTCGCGGGGCAGCGCACCACGCGCACCCAGCAGTTCGGCCGTCTGCGCGGCGAGCGCGTGAACGTTCGCGATCTGTCGCTCGCGCGGGGCACGGACCGAGATGCCGGTGACCGGGATCGGCGCGTTCATCGCATACAGCCCCGCCACCAGCCCCGCCTGCGTGCCGGCGCTGCCGGTGGCGTGAACGATGGCGTCGATCCGCAGGCCCTGCGCGTCGGCCTGATGGACCAGCTCCTCGGCGCAGGCGGCGTAGCCCAGCGCACCCACGGGGTTGGACCCGCCGCCGGGGATGAAATACGGTTTGCGCCCCTGCGCGCGCAGCTCGTCGGCCAGGGCCTGCCCTTCGGCGTTCATGTCCAGCCCCTCGGGGCGGAAATCGAAGTGACAGTCCATCATCCGGTCCAGCAGCACATTGCCGGCGGTTTCATAGTCCGCGCCCTGGTTGGTGACGCGGCGCTCCAGCAGCGCGTGACACGCAAGCCCCGCGCGGGCCGCCGCCGCGGCGGTCTGGCGGACATGGTTGGACTGTGTCGCGCCTTGCGTGACCAGCGTGTCGGCGCCCTGCGCAAGCGCGTCGGCCAACAGGAATTCCAGTTTGCGGGTCTTGTTCCCCCCCGAAGCGAGCCCGGTGCAGTCGTCGCGCTTCATCCAGATCTCGGGGCCGCCGAGAAAGGCGCTCAGCCGGTCGAGCCGTTCGAGCGGCGTCGGAAAATGCCCGAGCCTGTAGCGCGGGAAGCGTGCAAGATGCATGTTGGGGTCCTCCATCCCATTCGCGTATGAAACAGCGGCGGAATGCCGCTGTCAAATGCGAATACCGGGGAATAACATGCAGAACACGCATATTGTGGGCGCGCTACTGCTTGACCGCGCCCGCCATCAGCGCCGCGAGGATCCAGCGCTGGAGCACAATGAAGATCGCCAGCGCCGGCAGGATCGCCAGCAGGCACGCCGCTGCCAGAAGCTGCGTTGTCGCCGCGCTGGTGGAGCCTGCGAAGCGGAAGATCGCCACCGATATCGGCCAGGTTTCGTCGGCGGTAAGCATGATGAACGGGATCAGGAATTGTGACCAGTTGAGGATCAGGTTCAGGATGAACGCCGACACCAGCCCCGGCAGCGCCAGCGGCAGGGTGATCATGGCGAAGGTCTCGAACCGCGACAGCCCGTCGATGGCCGCCGCGTCGTCGAGCGTCTGCGGCACGGTGTCGAAGGCGATCTTCAAGAGCCACACGGTAACGGGGATGCCGGCGGCGATATACAGCAGCGTGGTGCCGAAATGCGACTCCAGCAGCCCCAGCCGGTCCATGAAGCGGTAAAGCGGGATCAGGACCACCAGCCCCGACACCATCTGCACCGACAGGATGCCCAGCATCACCGCGCCCTTGCCGCGAAAGCGCATCCGCGACAGCGCGTAGGCCGCGGGCGCGGCCAGCGCCACCGCCCCCGCCGCGCCCAGCGACGACAGCTTGATGGTGTTCCAGATATAGGTCTGGAACCCCCCGTCGCGCAGCACGCGGGCGAAATTGTCGAGCGTCGGCGCCTCGGGGATGAAGCGCGCCGCGCCCAGGAACACCTCGGCCTGCGTGCGCACGGCGAGCGAGGCCAGCCACAGCACCGGCAGCAGGAACGCCGCCGCCAGCAGCAGCATCGCGGCATAGACCGCCAGATCGGCCAGACGCTCGGCGCGGCTGCGAACCATCTCAGCGCCGCTCCTGCGGCAAGAGCAGCGTCAGCAGCGCCGTCAGCGTGAGCGAGATCACCAGAAGCAGCATCGACAGCGCCGCGCCGCGGCCAAGCTCGAAGTTCTGGAACACGGTGCCATAGGCGTAGAGCGACAGGATCTCGGTCGCGCGCCCCGGCCCGCCGCCGGTGAGCGCAAGGATCGTGTCGAACATGTTCAGCGTCATGATCAGGATCAGGATCGCGTTGACCAGCAGCGCGGGGCGCAGATGCGGCAGGGTGATGAACCAGAAGCGCTCCCACGGGCGGGCGGCGTCGATGGCCGCGGCCTCGTAGAGCGCGGTGTCAATGGTCTTGAGCGCGGCGTAGAGCAGGATCATCGAATACGCGGTGCCCTGCCAGATGGTGGCGATCACCGCCGAGAGCATGGCGTTGCCGGGGTCCGAGAGCCACGCCACGGGCGCGACGCCCGCCATGCGCAGCGCCGAGTTGATCGCCCCGAACGGCGCTTCGGAAAACAGCAGTTGCCAGATGATCCCGTTGGCGATGGCCGGGATCACCCAGGCGGCCAGCACGATGGTCCGCAACACCAGCGTTCCGCGCAGCCGCGCGCGTTCGGCGCGCACCACCAGCAGCGCGATGGCGAGGCCCAGCGCGATCTGCCCCACCACGCTGGCGACCGTATAGCTCAGCGTGTTGCGCAGGATCGTGCCCAGCGTGGAACTGCCCGCCAGCGAACTGACCGAGCGCATGGAGAACGCGGTTTCGGTGTCGAACAGCCGCGCATCGGTGAAGGCCAGCCGCACCGCCTCGATGACCGGATAGAGGTAGAACAGCCCCAGCATCGCCACCGCCGGCAACAGCCACGGCAGCGGCCCCGAGGCCAGCCGCGCCGCCACCCCCCCGCGCGCGCCGGTGGTGCGAGGGGGCGCGTCAGCGATGGGGCGCGTTGCCGTGTCGGTCACCGTGCGGGGGCCTTACATCCGCTCGAACGCGTCCATCACCTCGGCCGCGGCAGCGTCGAGCGCGTCTTCGGGCGTGGCCGAACCCGACAGCACGTTGCCCAGCAGGATCTGGATCTGGTTCGAGATCTCGGGGTAGATCGGCACGCCCGGCCGTGCCTGCCCGTCCTCCAGCGCCTCGGCGAAGATCTGGAACTCGGGACCGGCGAATTCCTCATACTCCGCATAGAGCGAGGCCGAGGTCGGCAGCAGCCGCTGGAACGCGTTGCCGGGGCCGGCATAGAGCCGCGCGATGCCCGCGCACATCTCGACCTTGGCGGGGTCGTCGCTCAGCGCCGCGATCGCCCAGCCGCCGGTGCCCGTGGCGCGTTCGTCCGGCGTCGGTCCCGGCAGGGGCGAGACCGCCCAGTTCGCCGCCGCGTCCGCGTCCAGCGTGTTCCGGATCTGCGCATACATCCAGTTGCCGCCGATGAACATGCCCGTTGACCCGGCCGCGGCCGAGGCCAGCAGGTCGTCGTAGCTTGCCAGCGCCGTCACCCGGCGCGGCGCGGCGCCGCTGTCGACCAGATCGGCGTAGAACGCGACGGCGGCGAGGAACTTGTCGCGGTTCTCGCCCTCGAAGAACACCGGGCGGCCGTCTTCATCCACCAGTTCGCCGCCCTGCGCCCAGAAATGGCCCAGCCAGTCGAAGGCCGAGGCTTCATCGCGCCCGGCGTTGAACAGCACGCCTTCGAGCCCGGTTTCGGCGACCTGGGCGGCGGCCTCCTGCAGATCGGCCCATGTCTGCGGCGCGTCGGGGACCAGCGTGGTGTCGCGGTAGAGCACGCGCAGATCGGTGAACCACCACCACGCGACCACGTCGCCATCGGCGTCGGTCACGCCGTCGCGCACGAAGGGAAACAGGTCGTCGATCTCGTCGTCGGTGAAGAACGGCGTCATCGGCGCCAGCAGCCCGGCTTCCTTGAAGGTGGCCAGTTGCGAGCTGTCGATCATCGCGCAGTCGGGGCCGCGCCCGGCGCGGGCCTGTTCGACGATGCGCGCCTGCTCCTGCGCGATGGCGCCGGTCTGCAGCTGGGTGTCGATCCGCCAGCCGGGGTTGTCGTTGATGAAATCGGTGAACAACGCGCGGAACGCCTCGGCGGTGGCGTCGTCGGCGCTGTAGAGGTCGAACGCCGTCAGCCGGAAGGTCAGCGAATTCTCGGCGTCCGGGGGGCCGACGCGGTTGCGGGTGATCAGATCCTCGGCCGATGCGACGACGGGCATCGCGGTGGCCAGCGCGGCGGTCAGGATCGAGGTGCGGGAAATCGTCATGCGGTCAGCTCTCCTGTCAGGTTGGAAGGGGGCGGGACCAGGTTGAGCCCGGTCTCCGCATCGAAGAAGCTCGCGCGCTCCAGCAGCAGGCGAAGGCCCACCTGCATGCCGGGGCTGAGCGCGGTGTCGGGCGCGGTGCGGGCGCTGAGCCGCATCGCGGGGTGGTCCAGATAGACCAAGGTCTCGCTGCCGGTGGGCTCGATCTGGTCGACCTCGGCCACCAGCCCGTCGCCGCCGGGGCGGATGTCCAGATGCTCGGGGCGCAGGCCCACCAACAGGTCGCGCCCTGCGTGACCGGCCAGCCGCGGCTTCACCGCTGCGGGCACCGGCAGCGTGGTCGAAGGGAGTTCCAGCGCGTCGCCCCGGTAACGCGCGGGGATCATGTTGATCGACGGCATGCCGATGAACCCCGCCACGAAGGTGGTGCGCGGGGCGCTGTAGACCTCGGTCGGGGTGCCGATCTGCTCGATCCGGCCGCCATTCATCACCACGACGCGGTCGGCCATGGTCATCGCCTCGATCTGGTCATGCGTGACGTAAAGCGTCGTCGTCGGCACCGCGCGGTGCAGCGCGCGGATCTCCGAGCGCATCTGCATCCGCAGCCGCGCGTCGAGGTTCGACAGCGGCTCGTCGAACAGGAACACCGCCGGGTTGCGGATGATCGCGCGCCCCATCGCCACGCGCTGGCGCTGCCCGCCCGACAGCGCCCCGGGGCGGCGGTTCAGCAGCGGCTCGATCTCCAGCAGCCGCGCGACGCGGGCCACGGCCTCGCGCTTCTCGGCCCGGCGCATCCGCGCGCGGCGCAGGCCGAAGCCGATATTGGCCGCGACGGTCAGGTGCGGGTAAAGCGCGTAATTCTGAAACACCATCGCCACATTGCGCTGCCCGGGCGACAGCTGGCTCACGGGCCGGTCGTCCAGCAGGACCTCGCCCGCGCTTGCCGCCTCCAGCCCCGCGACGATGCGCAGCAGGGTGGACTTGCCGCAACCCGACGGCCCCACCACCACCACGAATTCGCGGTCCGGCACCGACAGCGAAACCTGGTCGAGCACGCGCGTCGCGCCGAAGGACTTCGTGATCGCGCTCAGGTCCAGCTTGGCCAAGGGTCGGGCGCCTCGTTCTTCGGGTCAGGCCGCGCGAAGACCGGATGCCGCGCGGTGATCGAGGTTGTAACCCGCAACCGGCCTGCGACAACACCCGTGGCATCGCCGGGGTGCATCGGGTGCGACACAATGCCTTATTTGAATATGTGAACATGGAGCGCAGGCTGCGCGAACCGCTTGAACCAGTCAGGAGACGTCATGACCTACCGCCTCGCAGGGGTCGCCGCGGCCGCCCTCGCCGCCACCACCTTCGCCACCGCAGCGCTGGCCGACGACAACCCGTCGCTCGTGACCGTTGTGACGAGCGAAAACGCGCAGACGCAGCTGATGGCGATGGTGCTGACCGCGCAGGCCGTCGAACAGGGCGAAAGCGTGCACATGCTGCTCTGCGGCCCCGGCGGCGACATCGCGCTGGCCGATGCGCCCGAAAGCGCCACCGCCCCGCAACCCCCGCGCGACGCAAGCCCGCAGGGCATGATGCAGATGCTCATGGGCGCCGGCGTCACGGTCGAGGTCTGCGCGATCTACCTGCCGGGGATCGGCGCCGACGAAAGCGCGCTGATCGACGGCGTCGGCGTGGCACAACCCCCGGCGATGGCAGGCGCGATGCTGTCCGGGGACGCGCGCGTCTGGTCGTTCTGACACCCCGGGCGCGGGCGGGCACAAGCGCCACCCGCGCCCATTCGCGGCGCCCGCACCCGCGCGCCCCTGACCGAGAGCCAAAGCTGACAGCTGTCAAGTTGTGGTAGGCCCGGAGGGACTCGAACCCCCAACCAAAGCGTTATGAGCGCTCTGCTCTGACCAATTGAGCTACAGGCCCGGCCGAGGTCGTGCTAGCAGATTGCAGGGGCCCGTCAAGGCTGC
>PUOA01000060.1 GCA_003551925.1 Paracoccaceae bacterium | reverse complement strand
GCTAGCCGCAAACGGCCATGCTTCAACGTCAGGCAGCCATCCAAACGCGACGTCCGGTTCCGTGCAAGCCCGAAACCCTCCCGGCGCGCTCCCTTTGCGCCACCGCCTGCTTCATCCTGACAAAAATATCCTCAGGGGGAGTCCGCGCCCCATGGGCGCGGGCGGGGGCGCGAGCGCCGCCTGCCTCGACGACCGCCCGCGCGCCGTCAGCGGATCTTCAGCGTCGCCAGCCCGATCAGCCCCAGCACCAGGCTGATGATCCAGAACCGGATGACGATCTGCGATTCCGGCCAGCCCTTCTTCTCGAAATGATGGTGGATCGGCGCCATCAGGAAGACGCGCTTGCCGGTCATCTTGAAATACGCGACCTGGATGATCACCGAAAGCGTTTCCACCACGAAGATCCCGCCGACGATCACCAGCACGATCTCGTGCTTGATCGCCACCGCCATCGCGCCCAGCGCGCCGCCCAGCGCCAGGCTGCCGGTGTCGCCCATGAACACCGCCGCGGGGGGCGCGTTGTACCACAGGAACCCGAGCCCCCCGCCGGCCAGCGCCGCGGTGAAGATCAGCAGCTCGCCCACGCCGGGGACGAAATGCACCCCCAGATACGAGGTGAAGTCCACCCTCCCCACCGCATAGGCGATCGCGCCCAGCGTGCCGGCGGCGATCATCACCGGCATGATCGCCAGCCCGTCCAGCCCGTCGGTCAGGTTCACCGCGTTGGCCGAACCCACCACGACGAACGCCCCGAACGGGATGAAGAACACGCCCAGATAGATCAGCAGGTCGGCAAACACGGGAACCGCAAGCTGCCCGCTCAGATCGCCGGGGTGCAGATACCACGCCGCCGCCGCGGCCAGCGCGCCGATCACGAAGCCAAGTGCAAGCCGCACACGGCCCGGCACGCCCTTGTGGCTCTGGCGGCTGACCTTGGCCAGATCGTCCACGAAGCCGATCAGCCCGAAGCTGACCGTGACCAGCAGCACCAGCCAGACATAGGGGTTGTCGAGCCGCGCCCACAGCAGTGTCGCCACCGTCAGCGCCGACAGGATCAGCAGCCCCCCCATGGTCGGCGTGCCCGCCTTGGTCAGCAGGTGGCTTTCGGGGCCGTCGTCGCGGATCGGCTGACCATTGCCCTGCCGAGTGCGCAGCATCATGATCAGCCGCGGGCCGAACAGGAATCCGAACAGCAGCGCGGTGAAGAACGCCCCGCCGGCGCGGAAGGTGATGTAGCGAAACAGGTTGAACGCTGTCGCGTTGTCGGCGAACTCGGTCAGCCAGAACAGCATCCGCTGGCCCCCTCTTGGTGCGGTTGGGCGCTCGCATGGCGCGGAACGCGCGGCGCGTCAAGCGTGGCGACCTGACGTGGCCCGTCTGCAACATGACGGCTCACGCCCGGCGCTCCAGCGCCGCCACCGCCACCGAGGCCTGCTCGACATCGTCGAACGGATAGACCGTCTCACCCACGACCTGCCCGGTCTCGTGCCCCTTGCCGGCGATCAGCGCAGCGTCCCCCGGACCCAGCGCGTCGACCGCGCGCAGGATCGCCTCGGCGCGGTCGGGGACCTCGTTTGCCTCGGGGCAGGCTTTCAGTATTTCTGCACGGATCCCCGCTGGAACCTCGGATCTCGGGTTGTCATCTGTCACATATACGACATCGGCGTGTTTCGCCGCCACAGCGCCCATGAGCGGCCGCTTGGCGCGGTCGCGGTCGCCGCCGGCGCCGAACACCACCACCAGCCGGCCCATCACATGCGGGCGCAGCGCGGTGAGCGCGGTCTCCAGCGCGTCGGGTGTGTGGGCGTAATCGACGAAGACCGGCGCCCCGCTGGCCCGCCGCGCGGCAAGCTCCATCCGCCCGCGCACACCGCGCAGCCGTGGCAGCACGGCCACAGCCTCGGTGATGGGGGTGCCGGTCGCCAGCACCAGCCCCAGCGCCAGCAGCGCGTTGCCGGCCTGAAATCCGCCCACCAGCGTCAGGCGCACCTGGTGCACCGCCCCGTCATACCCGAAGCGCAGTTCCTGCCCCGCCGCGTCAAAACGCTGCCCGAGGATGTGCAGGTCGCAGTCCTCGTGCCACCCCACGGTCAGCGTGGACTGGCCCCGCTCGGCGGCGATGGCCAGCACATCGGCGCCGCGCGGGTCGTCCATGTTGATCACCGCCACCCCGTCGGCGGGCAGCACCCGGTCGAACAACCCCGCCTTGGCGGCGAAATAGGCGTCCGCATCGGCGTGATAATCCAGATGGTCGTGGCCCAGGTTGGTGAACGCCGCCGCCGCCAGCCGCACCCCGTCGATGCGGCGCTGGTCCAGCCCGTGGCTCGAGGCTTCCATGGCGCAATGCGCCACACCCTGGGCCGCGATCTCGGCCAGCAGCCGGTGGAGGGTCAGCGGGTCGGGCGTGGTATGGGCCAGCGGGGCCGAATAGGCGCCTTCGACCCCGGTCGTGCCCAGATTGACGGCGGGGATCCGCAGCGCTTCCCAGATCTGGCGGGTGAAGCTGGCGACCGAGGTCTTGCCGTTGGTGCCCGTCACCGCGACGGTGCAATCGGGTTGCGCGCCGAACCACAGCGCCGCAGCCCAGGCGAGCGCCATGCGCGGATCCTCGGTCACCACCAGCGCGGCAGAGGCGCCCGCGAGCACCTCGCGCGCCGCGGCGGCGCCGGCGCGGTCGGTCAGCACTGCCGCCGCGCCCATGCGCAGCGCCGGGCCGATGAAGCGCGCGCCGTGCCAGCGCGAGCCGGGAAGAGCGGCGAACAGATGTCCCGGACGCACCGTCCGGCTGTCGATCGAAAGCCCGGTGATTGCCACATCCCCGCCCTGAGCGGGACGAAGCCCCAGCCCGGCGAGTGTGCTGCGCCTGTCGCCTGCCATGCCGCCACCTTCCTGTTGGGGATCACTCCGAGGCTGGTAGCCCAGCGCCCAGGCCCTGCGCAATCGCCACGTCCGATTCCGGGGCCAGCCCCAGCAACGGCGCGATGCGGCGAATGATCTCGCCCGAGACCGGCACCGCCGTCCAGCCGGCGGTGCGGCGCGGCTCGGGGCCGGTGGTGTCGACGGGTTCGTCGAGCGTGACGACCAGCACGTAGCGGGGGTCGTGGATCGGGAAGGCCGCGGCGAAGGTGGCCAGCACCTTGCCGTCGTAATACCCGCCGCCGCTGCGTTTGGGCTTGTCGGCGGAACCGGTCTTGCCGCCAACCGGATAACCGGGGATGCGCGCGAAGCTCGCCGTGCCGCGCTGGACGACATCGTGCAGCATCTGCCGCATCTGGCGCGAGGTCGTCTCGGAGATCACGCGCTCGGAGGGAACCGCGCCGCGGCGGCGTTCGAGCGTCGGCGCCACCAGCCGCCCGCCATTGACCAGCGCCGCGTAGCCCACCGCAAGGTGCAGCGGACTGGTCGACAGGCCATGCCCGTAGGAGATCGTCATCGCCGACAGATCGCCCCAGCGGTCGGGCAGCAGCGGGCGCGCACGGGCGGCCTCGGCCAGTTCGACCTCGACGCTGTCCAGAAAGCCGAGCTTTCGCAGGAAGTCCTGCTGCGCCTCGGGGCCGAGGTCGCGGGCCAGCCGCGCGGTGCCCACATTCGACGAGAATGCGAGCACATCCGACACCGATTGTTCGGGCCCGCGGCTGCGGAAGTCGCTGATCCGGAAGCGGCCGACCTGCATCGGGCTGCGGGTGTCGAGCTTGGTGTCGGGGGTGACCACGCCTTCCTCGAGCGCCTGCGCGACGGTGAACACCTTGAGCACCGAGCCGAGCTCGTAATAGCCCTGCACCGCGCGGTTGAACAGCACGCTGTCGGCGGGGTCGCCCTCGGTCGCGGGCGGGGGGCGGTGGTTGGGGTCGAAATCGGGCAACGAGACCAGCGACACGATCTCACCGGTGTTCGCCTCCATCAGCACCGCCGAGGCGCCGCGTGCGCTGAGCATCCGCATCCCGCTGCCCAGCACGTCGGTCATCACCGCCTGCACGGTCAGGTCGAGCGACAGCTCCAGCGGCATGTCGCGACGTGCCGGGTCGCGCAACCGTTCATCAAAGAACAACTCGGCCCCGGCGACACCCACGATCTCGGCCGCCCGCACCCCCTGCGCGCCGTAGCGCGTGCCGCCCAGCACATGCGCGGCCAGCGTGCCGTTGGGGTAGAGGCGCATGTCGCGCGGGCCGAACATCAGCCCCGGCTCGCCGATGTCGTGCACCGCCTGCCGCTGTTCGGGCGACAGCCGCCCGCGGACCCAGACGAACCGGCGGTCGGGGTCGGTGAATTGCCGCTCCAGCCGATCACCGTCGATATCGGGAAAGATCGCGGCCAGCGCATGCGCGGCGCGCACGGGGTCGACCATGTGGCGGGTTTCGGCATAGAGTGAATGCGTCACCAGATTGGTGGCCAGCACCCGCCCGCGGCGGTCCACGATCTCGGCGCGGTCGGCAGCGATGCCGTCGGACTGGGCGCTGCGCGGCGGGATCGGATCGGTGGCGGCCAGCAGCGCCATCTGCGCACCGATCAGCACGAAGCCGCCCAGGAACAGCAGCGCCGCCACCAGCAGCCGCACCTCGGCGCGCTCGCGGGCGGTGTCGCGCGCATGTTCGGCGCGCAGGCGCAGGTTCTCGCGTTCGATCCCGTCGGGGTTCTCGCCGCGCGCGCGCGCCTGCAGCACGCGCGCCAGCGGGCGCAGCGGGGTGCGGATCATGGCTCGGCCTCCGGGTCGGTTTCTGCGAGGGCGTGTTCGCCCGACAGCAATTCCAGCTCGCCGATCACGTCGATCCCCTCGCCGAAGAACTGCGACAGATCAGGGCGGTAGGGGGGGTATGCCACCTCGTCGATGCTGCCGAACTGGCTGCCTTGCATCGGCATCAGCTTCAGGCGATCGAAATTCAGCAACACAAGCTCATGCAGCCGATCGGGACGGTTCAGGAACGCCCATTCGGCACGCTGGACCGAGATTGCCTCGGACAATGCCGCGATCTCGCGGTCGAGCCGCGCGCGATCATCAAGCGCCAGGCGCGTGGCGTGGTTTTCGTGATACGCCCAGGCCGCGAGCGCGATGACCGCCGCGACCGACAGCACGAACATGAAGCTACGCATCGTCGCCCCCCGTCATCCGCCTCCCCGTCACCCGCTTCCCCGTCATCCGCTTCCCCGTCATCCGGCCGCCCCCTGCAGCACGGGCCGCGGCAGCCCCAGCCGCGCGCGGTCCACCGCGCCTGCGGGCGCATCGGTGCGCCGCGCCATGCGCAAGAGCGCCGAGCGCGCGCGCGGGTTGCGCGCCAGTTCCGCAGCGTCAGGGGCAATGGGACGGCGGTTCTCCAGCGCGAAACGCGCGGGGTCGGGCGCGGCGGCGGGGGCATGACGGCTGGGGTTGCCCCCCTGCCCCGCGCGCAGCTGCAAGAAGCGCTTGACGATCCGGTCCTCGAGCGAGTGGAAGCTCACCACCGCGAGCACGCCCCCCGGGCGCAGCGCGCGCTCGGCGGCCTCGAGCGCGTCCACCAGCTGCGAGAATTCGGCGTTGACCGCGATGCGCAGCGCCTGAAAGCTGCGGGTGGCCGGGTGGCTCTGCCCCGGTTTGGGGCGCGGCAGGCAGCGCGCGATGATCTCGGCCAGCGCGGCGGTGGTGGAGAGCGGCGCATCGGCGCGCGCGGCCACGATGGCGCGCGCAATGCGCCGCGCGGCGCGCTCCTCGCCGAAATGAAACAGGATGTCGGCAAGTTCGGCCTCGCGCGCGGTGTTGACGATGTCGGCCGCGCTCGGCCCCGCGCCCCCCATGCGCATGTCGAGCGGGCCGTCGCGAGAAAAGGAAAACCCCCGTTCGGGTTGGTCAAGCTGCATCGACGACACGCCCAGATCCAGCACCACCCCGTCGAGCGGGCCGCCGGCATGCGCGTCCAGCCGGTCGAAGGTGCCCGCCACCAGCTTCAGCCGCGGACCGTAATCCGCCGCCCAGTCCTGCGCCATCGCCAGCGCTGACGGGTCGCGGTCCACGGCAATCACCTTGTCGGCACCCGCGTCCAGCAGCGCACGGGTGTAGCCGCCCGCGCCCAGCGTGCCGTCCAGCCAGACCCCGCGGACCGGCGCCACAGCCGCAAGGATCGGCTGCAACAGCACCGGGACGTGCGGCGCATCGGCCATCAGCGACCCTCGTCCAGCGGCGGAAGCATGGTGCGGACGTCGAAATCCTCGTCCTGTTCGGCCATCCAGGCTTCGGCGCGCGCGGCTTCGGTGGTGGCGTAGGTCTCGGGCTTCCAGATCTGGAAATGGTCACCCGAGGCGATGAAGAACGCCTCGCTTCCCAGCCCGATCTTGTCGCGCAGCACCTTGGGCAGCACGATGCGCCCGTCCTCGTCGATCTGGGCATCCATCGCGCGGCCGTGGAAGACCCGCTCGGCCATGCGCCGTTCAAGCGAGCCGGGCTGCATCCGGTCGATGCGCGCCTCGATCTGTTCCATCGCGTCGATGGTGTAGCAGTCAAGCTGGCGCTGACGGTCAAGCCCGTAGACGATCACCAGATTGGGGCGCTGGCCGGGGGTCCAGTCGGGATCGCATTTCTCGATCACGCGGCGAAACGAGGCCGGGATCGACACCCGCCCCTTGCTGTCCACCTTGAGGTGGCCTTCGCCTCTGAACCTCCGTGCCACTGCCCCGCGGCCCTCTTGTTGTTGCGGCGCCCCAGGTGAGCGCCTGTCGTGGTGCCCGGAACGGACGCCATTTCCGGTGCCCGGAACGGACGCCATTTGCGGTGCCCGGAACGGACGCCATTTGCGGTGCCCGGAACGGACGCCATTTGCGGTGCCCGGAACGGACAACGGCGGACCGGATGCTGCCATCACCCGATCCGCCGCCCTGTCCCATCGCTGGGTGCCCGACTGCGCATGCCACCTGGGGGGATGTCTGCTCGCTTGCGCGCCGGATCTGTTGTCGTGGATAAAGCGGGGTGCCTGTATGAAACCGTCTTGGGGAATGTCGGGGTCTGCCGCCCCTTTGAACCCGTCTTATCCGTGAGCAAAGGGATGACACGGGAATTCATGGGAGGCAACAGATTTCTGACCCCAAAACGGCCGATGCGCACGTCCCGGTCGCGGGAAACACCGCTAAGGAGCGTGGGTATGCGAAAAAGTTAACCTACATATTGTGAGGCTAATTCGTGAACGCCACGACAGTCAGCGTCGCTGTTGCGGGATCGGCACAGTCCCATGTTTTCCCGGAATTCCACCCCCATGCGGCCGACAAGTGGCAGAAATCGCCTGAAACAACAGCCGGATCCGGCCGGTTTCCGACGCAAGAGGGCCGAGTCACGCTCGAATCACGCACAATCACGGCGCGTTGATTCGGTCGTGTGGCGCCGTGACAGGCTGTCCCATGAATTCCCGGACCGCCCGGTTCAGGCAGCGCAGGTTTCGATCAGCCGGCGCGCGATGCGGCGGTAGGGCGCGGCGGTGGCGCTGTCGGTCGCCGCCACCGGCACGCCGCCATCCGACGCCAGCCGCACATCCACCGACAGCGGCAGCGATCCCAGCACGGGCAACCCCAGCCGCGCGGCTTCGGCCTCGACGCCGCCTTCGCCGAAGATGTGTTCCTCGTGCCCGCATTTGGGGCAGACGAAGGTGGACATGTTCTCGATCAGCCCGAGCACCGGCGTCTTGAGCGACTGAAACGCCCGCAGCGCCTTGCGCGCGTCCAGCAGCGCCACATCCTGCGGGGTCGAGACCACCAGGGCGCCTGCGACCTGGAACTTGCTGCACAGCGTCATCTGGATGTCGCCCGTGCCGGGCGGCATGTCGATCAGCAGCGCGTCCAGAACCCCCCATTGCACCTGCGTGAGCAACTGGCGAAGCGCGCCGGTCAGCATCGCGCCGCGCCACATCACCGCGTCGCCGTCGCCGACCAGAACGCCGATCGAGATCATGCGCACGCCATGCGCCTCGAGCGGGATCATGGTGTTCCCGTCCGCCGAGAGCGGGCGCCGCGACACCCCCATCATGTGCGGCTGCGAGGGGCCGTGCAGGTCGGCGTCCAGCAGCCCCACGCGCCAGCCTTCGCGCGCGAGTGCGACGGCAAGGTTCGACGCGACGGTGGATTTCCCCACCCCGCCCTTGCCGGACCCGACGGCGATGATGCGCTCGACCCCCGCAATGGCCTGCGGGCCGGACTCCTGCGGCTTTGCCTGCGGCGCCGCGCCGGACGGCGCCCCGCGCGATACCCCCTGCGCAGTGCCCCGCGACGGACCATGCGCGGTCAGCGCCACCGACACGCGGCGCACGCCGGGCAGCGCGGCCACCGCCGCCTCGGCCTGCGCGCGGGTCCTGGCGAGTTGCGGCGCCGCGGCCGGGTCGATGACGTCGATCACGAAGCGGACCATCCCGTCCTCGACCACGAGCGCGCGCACCAGATCGCTTGTGCCCAGCGGCGCGCCATCCGGCAGCGGCACCGATTCGAGTGCGGTGAGAACCTGCGCGCGGGTGACTGTCATGAGAGGGCTCCGTTGTTTCGCTGCTTATCTGGGCATGTTTGCGGGGCGAACAAGCCGCAGCGGCCGTTACCGTTCACAAACTGCCCGCGATCGGAGCAAGGCCGCGCAAGACAGCCGCAAATTGACCAAAAAGAAACATGACCTTAGCGCATAGCTGCATTGCAGCAAAAAGATTTGCGCATCCGCAGAAAGCGCTTATCTTCGTGCTCAACCGAAGCGGTTTGAAGCGGTGGCAGCACCCCAGGCCGTAGAAACGAACCTTTGTCGAAGCAAGGCACAGCATGGTCTGCATGTCCGAGCAGCAGCAAAAGACGCGGCGCGGCGTTCTGGCAAGAGCGCTTGCAGCGCTGCGGAGCCGATGGGCGCGGCACGCGGCCTACCGGTTGCGCCATCGGCAGCTCAGCGCCCTGTCGCGCGACGAGCTCGAGGCGCTCGGCATCGAACGGCACATGATCAGTCGGCTCGCGCGCGAAGCTGCGGACCGTGCTGGCCAGGGAATTCCTGGCGGCTCCTTCTCCTCCTCCCAGAGCCGTCGGGGACAGCGCGGGCACATCTCTCCTCCTCCCGGATGATGCCTGCATGTGATCCGGCCCGTCCCCTTGCGGGGCGGGTCGGATATTCGGAACGACGCGCCCCCTCCTCCTCCCTGGGGCGGTTCGTACGGAGCCTGTTGCGCCGCTCCTCCTCCCAGGCGCTGCAGGGTCCGGATCTTGGGCCTCTGGCCCGCATGCTGTGTGCACCCCCTCCTCCTCCCTGGGGTGTCTGCAGTGACCGGCGGCAGCCTCTCTCCTCCTCCCTGAGGCTGCCGCCATCCTTTCTTTCCCTGACCGGATGCGCGCCCTTGCGCCTGCCGCCGCGGCGGGTATAACGGCGCATCCTTCCGCATGTCGCGAATCCGGCGCAGCCTCTCGTGGGCGGGGCGCGGAAGGATGGTCCCCCGCCCGGTGAAATGCGCCCCCGAGAAACTGGAGAACCCATGCCGCTTTACGAGCATGTGATGATTGCGCGTCAGGATCTGTCCAACGCGCAGGCCGAAGGGCTGGTCGAGCATTTCGCCAGCGTGCTTGCCGACAATGGCGGGACGCTGGTGAACAGCGAATACTGGGGCCTGAAGACAATGGCCTACAAGATCAACAAGAACCGCAAGGGGCATTACGCCTTCCTGCGCACCGACGCCCCCGCGCCCGCGGTGCTGGAGATGGAACGCCTGATGCGGCTGCATGACGACGTGATGCGCGTGCTGACCGTCAAGGTCGACGCCCACGCCGAAGGGCCGTCGGTGCAGATGCAGAAGCGCGAAGAGCGCGGCGACCGCCGGCGCTGAGCCTGAAGGAGACAAGATCATGGCCGCAAGACCGTTTTTCCGCCGCCGCAAGGTCTGCCCCTTCTCGGGCGACAACGCACCGGCGATCGACTACAAGGACACGCGCCTGCTGCAGCGCTACATCTCGGAGCGGGGCAAGATCGTGCCGTCGCGCATCACCGCGGTGTCGTCGAAGAAGCAGCGCGAACTGGCCCGGGCGATCAAGCGCGCACGCTTTCTGGCGCTGCTGCCCTATGCCGTGAAATAAGGGGACCATCATGCAGGTTATCCTTCTGGAACGTGTCGCCAAGCTGGGGCAGATGGGCGATGTGGTCGCCGTCAAGCCCGGCTACGCGCGCAACTTCCTGCTGCCGCAGGGCAAGGCGCTGCGCGCGAGCGACGACAACATCAAGGCGTTCGAGGCCCGCAAGGCGGAACTTGAAGCGCAGAACATCGAAACCCGGCGCGAGGCGCAGGACCTCGCCGCGCGCATCGACGGCGGCACCCATGTGGTGATCCGCTCGGCGTCGGACGCCGGAGCGCTTTACGGGTCGGTCAGCACTCGCGACATCACCGACGTGCTGGGCGAGGCGGGCGTCAGCGTCGACCGCCGCCAGGTGGTGCTGTCGGCACCGATCAAGACGCTGGGGCTGCACCCCGTGACGCTGGTGCTGCACCCCGAGGTCGACGCCACGATCCGGATCAACGTGGCACGCTCGCTCGACGAGGCGGAGCTGCAGGCCTCGGGCAAGACGATCCAGGACGCGGCCGCCGAAGAGGAAAGCGCCGCGGAGTTCGAGATCGCCGAACTGTTCGACGATATCGGCGCGGCCGGTCAGGACGACGATTACGACCCGCGCGACCAGGGCGACAGCCAGGACCCGCGCGACGCCTGAGCGCGCCGTTTCGACGCAAGGAAAGCCCCACTCTGGGAAAGCCCCGCTCTGGGAAAGCCCCGCTCTGG
>PUOA01000345.1 GCA_003551925.1 Paracoccaceae bacterium | reverse complement strand
TCCCGGGGCGCGTCGTCGGAAACGTCCTGCAGACTGGCCATCAGCAGTTCGAGCTGGCGCACCGCCGCCTCCGCCCGCGCGGTCTGCTCCCCCAGCCGCGCCTCGGCGGCGCGGGCAACCTCCTGCGACGACTGCAAGGTGCGGGTCAGCGAATCGACCTGCGCGGAGAGCACGGCAACCGCCCCCCCGACGCTGCCGTCGATGCGCGACAGCGCCCGCAGGCGGCGCGAGAGAACAAGGCAATAGGCTCCGGCCGCAAGCGCGGCGAGCCCGAGAAGGATGTCGATCATATACAGCATAATACCCCCGTCGGCTTCAGATGGTCATCGCAGGACGAATTCGGTGATCAGCAGATCGCGGACGTGATCCCCGCCCGCCACCACCTGCAGACGCCGCAGCATCAGCGCGCGCAGCCGCACCAGCGCCGCCGGCTCCTCGATCTCCTCGGGCTCCAGCGCGCGCAGGAAGCCGTTGAGCACGTCCAGAAACCGCGGGATCATCCGCGTCATTTCGGCATGCGATTCGGCACGAACCTCGATATCGGCCGAAAACCGCAGCTCGGACACTTGGCTGCCGGGACCCAGCGGCACGCTGAGGCCGCGAATCGGGACGAAGTCGAACGCGGCCTCTTCGGCGTCGCGCGCGGTGTCGCCGGGCAGCCGCGGCAGGTCCACAAGCCCTGACCACGTGGCGAAGAAGCCCGCGCCGCCCAGCACCACCGCGGCGGCGAGCGGAACGAGCCGGCGCAGGAACGAGGGTTTCGGAGGTGGGGCGTCGGTGCTGGTGTCGGTCATTGGCGACTCCGGTTCGTGCTGCGGTCTTTTCTTCTGATGCCAGAGGATGACTAACCGATTGTTAAGCCGGCTGGTGCATCAGGGGGGGGTCGCGGCAGAAGCCGCATCTGCCGGGGAGTGATGCCGTGCAACAGCTCAGCGAGCTTTGGTCACAGCTTGAACCGCGCCGCCGAATCGTGATCGCAGCGGCCACGGCCGGGGTGTTCATCGCCATCATCGCGCTGGCGCGGGTCGCCGCCGCGCCCAGCATGGCGCTGCTTTATGCCGGGCTCGACGGCCCCGCCGCCGGCGAGGTGGTGCAGGTGCTGGAGGCGCGCAACATCCGCTACGAGGTGCGCGGCGACGCCATCTTCGTGCCTGCCGACACCCGCGACGAAACGCGCATGCAGCTCGCTGCGCAGAACCTGCCGGCAGCGGGCGGCGCGGGATACGAACTGCTCGACGGGCTGTCGGGGTTCGGGACGACCTCGCAGATGTTCGACGCCGCCTACTGGCGCGCCAAGGAGGGCGAGCTTGCCCGCACCATCACCGCCGCGCCGCACATCCGCACCGCGCGTGTGCACATCGCGCAGGGATCGCAGACCCCGTTCCGGCGCGAGGTGCCGCCGCGCGCTTCGGTCACGGTGAGCACCGCAACCGGCGGACTGTCGCGCAGCCAGGCGCGGGCGCTGCGGTTTCTGGTGGCCTCGGCCGTGGCCGGAATGGACATCGAGGACGTGTCGGTGATCGACGCCGAGGGCGGCTTGATCGCCGGACAGGAAGAGGACGCGCTGAGCGATGCCGGAGAAGCGGGGCGGGCCGAGCGGATGCGCCGCAATGTCGAGCGCCTGCTGGAGGCGCATCTCGGCCCCGGCCGCGCCGTGGTGGAACTGAGCATCGACACCGACACCGACCGCGAGACGATTCGCGAGCGCCGCTTCGACCCGGACTCGCGCGTCGCGATCAGCACCGAGAGCGAGGAACGCTCGCGCAGTGCCACCGATTCGCGTGCGCCCGGCGTGACCGTCGCGTCGAACCTGCCCGATGGCGATGGTGCCCAGAACGGGCAATCGAACAGCCAGGAGCTCGAAACCCGCGAGCGCACGAATTTCGAGGTGTCCGAAACCGAGCGCGAGATCCTGCGCAGCCCCGGCGCGATCCGCCGCCTGAGCGTCGCGGTGCTCGTGGACGGGGTTCACGGAACCGACGCTGCCGGCGCCCCGACCTGGACGCCGCGACCGACCGAGGAGCTGGAGGCGTTGCGCGACCTCGTCGCCTCGGCGGTCGGGTTCGACGAGGCCCGCGGCGATGTGGTCACACTGCGCACGCTGCGCTTCGAGCAGGTGCCCGCCCTGGGGACCGAAGCCTCACCCCAGGGGCTCGGCGCGCGCATGCCGGACCCGCTGACGCTGGCCGCCATCGCGGCACTCGCGCTGCTGGCGCTGGCGCTGATCGTGTTCGTGCTGCGCCCGATCCTGCGCGCCGCGCGCGCCCCCGACATGCTCGCCGCGCAACCCGCGCTCTCCGGCCCGTCGAGCGCGCCGTCCCCGCTGTCGCTGCCCGCGACCGCCACAGCGGATCCATCGGAATGGGCGTTGCCCGGCAGCTTCGACACCGCCGAATCGCTCGATCCCGGCGGAGGGGTCACAACCAGCGACACGGCCGAGGACCCGGTCGAGCGATTGCGTGCGCTGATCGCGGAACGGCAGGTCGAAAGCGTCGAGATCATTCGCCACTGGATGCAGGACAAGGAGCGCCGGAACTGATGCCCGCCCCGTTGCGACTTGAGGTTTTCTCCGCCCCCGACAGATCGCCCGACGCCTCCGATCCGGGAGCCGAGGCGCACGAGGAACTGCGCAGCGCCGCGTATGAGGACGGCTATGCCGCAGGGTGGGAGGATGCGCTCGCCCAGACCGCGGACGAGGCCGCCACGCGGCGCATGCGCGCCGAGGAGGCGCTTCAGGCGCTTTGCTTCGGGCAGGCGGAAGCGCAGCAGCAGGCCCTGGCCGCGCTTCGCCCGCTGATCGCGTGCATGGTCGCCCGGGTGCTGCCCGCGCTGGCCCGCGACACCCTTGCTCCACTGGTCGCGCAGGAGATCGAGCGCATCGCCGCCGCGCGCCTTCCCGCCCCGCTCGAGCTGATCTGCGCCCCCGAGCTTCGCGACGATCTGGAGGCGCTCGCGGCGCAGATCGACGGGCTGCGGCTGTCGGTGCGCCCCGAGCCCAGCTGCGGACCCGGACAGGTCCGGCTGGAGTGCGGCGATGCCGGCACCGATGTCGATCTCGATGCCACGCTGGCGTCGATCTCGGCCGCCGTGGACGACTTCTTCGACGCCCCCCCCATGCCCCACCCCCACGGACAGGAGACCACCGCCAATGGATGATGCACCGCTCCCCACCCCCACGGCGCTGAGCCGCGTGCCGATCGAGATCACCATTTCCGTCGGGCGCGCGCATCCCCAGGTCCGCGAGCTGCTGGAACTGCGGCGCGACGCCGTGCTCCCGCTCGATCGGCGCATCAACGATCCGGTCGAGCTGTTCGTCGGCGACCGCCTGATCGCGCGCGGCGAGCTTGAAGAGCTTGACGGCGACAAGGCCGGATTCCTCGGCGTCCGTCTGACCGAAGTCGTCGACATGAGCGACGGGCTCTGAACCGCGATGGAGGCGCGATGCCTTTCGACCTTGTGGTCGGGCCGTCCGGCGCGGTGGGCGGCGGCTGCGTTGCTTGCGCTCATGCTGGCCGCGCTTGCCGGCGACGCACAGGCGCAGGAGATCACCCTGAACATGGGCGACGACGGCGCGCTCGCGGTGCGTTCGGTGCAGCTGATCGCCCTGATCACGCTGCTGAGCCTGGCGCCGGGGTTGCTGATCATGCTGACCTGCTTTCCGTTCATGGTCACGGTGCTGGCGCTCATGCGGCAGGCGATCGGGTTGCAGCAGTCACCGCCCAACATGCTGATCGTGAGCCTTGCCCTGTTCCTGACCTGGTTCGTCATGGAACCGGTGTTCGTGGCGGCGTGGAGCGCCGGGATGGAGCCGCTCGCCGCGGGCGAGATGGGGGTCGAGGCCGCGACGCTCGCCGCGCTCGAACCCTTCCGCATCTTCATGGTGGCCCGGATCGATCCCGGAACGCATGAGGCGCTCGCAACGCTGCGCCCCGACGCCGCGCAGGCGCTCTCGGCCGATGCGCCCTTGTCGCTTCTGGTGCCGAGCTTCCTGCTCAGCGAGATCGCGCGCGCCTTCCAGATCGGCTTTCTCATCTTCCTGCCGTTCCTGATCATCGACCTTGTGGTCGCGGCGGTGCTGATGTCGATGGGGATGATGATGGTGCCCCCTGCCGTGGTGGCGCTGCCCTTCAAGCTGTCGTTCTTCGTGATCGCCGATGGCTGGGGGCTGGTCTCGGCGGCGCTGGTGCGGGGCTATCTCTGAGCCGGGCGCTGCCGGAGGCCCGGCTCGGCCACCCGCTGCGGCGCGCACGGCAGCGAGCGTGCGCCTGCGGCCCGCGGTGGCGCCGGCCTCTTCGGCCCGCGCGCGTGTCGGACCGCCGTTCCCGGTGGCCGGGCACCGACCGGCCGACGCGTCAGGGCACGCTGGAGCGGGCACGAGCAACTGATGGACAGCACCGGCGCCCGGCCCGGCCTCCGCCGGGCGCCACGGCCCGGATTAAGACTGCGTTAACCTTGCCATGCGAAGGATCGCGCATGGATACCCCTTCCCTCGCCCTCCGTCTCTGCGCGGCCCTGGCGCTTGCGGCCTGCGCGTCCCCCTCGCCCGAGTTCTTCGGGGCCGAGCGCCGCAGCGTCGTTCAGGACGGCGTGACGGTCGAGGTGTTCTGGACCGACCGACGCGCGCAGGCGATCCGCATGGGATACGCCACCCGCGCCGAGCAGCGCGGCATGCCGGGCGTCCTCGGCCGCGCCATCGAAACCGCGACGGGCTGCGCGCTGCGCCCCGGAACCCTGCAGGGTGACAGCGGCGTGGTGACGGGCGCGATAGACTGTCGCAGCACAACCACCCCCTGATGCGGCCGGATTTGCGCTCGATCAAGGAGACGCGGCGCCCCTTGTGCTCTGCTCGGCGCAGACATCGATCACAGGAGCCGCTCATGACCCGCCTCGCCCTTGTCCTGTTCATCTTCATCAGCGCAACCATCGCCGGCTGCCTTGTCGTGGTGGCGCTTGTCATGGGCCAGGATTCGATCGCCGCGCTGCTCGTGGCCGCCGGGCTCGGGGTCGTCCTCGGCGGGATCGGCAGCTGGTTCGCCGCGCGGCGGATCCTCGAAGCATGATCGGCTGCCTGGCGGCAGCACTGCTCGGGATCATCACCGCGCGGGACCAGTGCCTTGGACAGCGCTCCGTCGCGACGCGCGCGTGAACGGCGCCGGATCGGCCAGAGGCGCCCGTTCCGAAACGGAGCGCTGCCCCGCATAGCTGGCGGCGCAGACGAAGGACTGCGGAACGCGCGCAGAAGCCTTCATGCACGCACACCAGCGCAGCGCGCGCAGGCGACCCTGTCGATCGAGCCAACGCTCAGCATGCCGCCCCCGCGCGGTGCGCTCACATCGCCAGCGCCGGATCCAGCCAGACCGGATGGCCGCACATGCCACGCCGGTCGCGGCAGCGGGTCTGCGGACATGTTGCTGCACTGATGGTGCCGGCTGAGGGGCTCGAACCCCCGACCTTCGGTTTACAAAACCACTGCTCTACCAACTGAGCTAAGCCGGCCTTCGCAAGTTCATGTATGCGCAAACCGGCACCGGCTCAAGCGGATCGTGGCATCCCCGCGCCAAGAATCGGCCTTGCAGGCGCCATAATGGAGGTGCAGCTTCGGCTCGCACGTCGGACCTTCGGGCGCGGCGCAGGACCCAGGCCCCCCGCGATGGGGCGGCACGAAAACAGACCATCGGCGACGGAGCAGGCATGCAGATCTCGTTTCACATGGGCGTCCACATGACCGACGAGGACCGGCTGGCGCGCTGCCTGGTCGGGAACGCCGCCGCCCTGGCCGCCGAGGGGATCTGCGTCCCGACGCCCGAGACGTATCGCCCCGTGCTCCAGACCGCCCTTCGCGCGCTGCGCGAGACCGCGGACGCGCCCGCCCCGCCGACGCCGCTGGCCGACAGGTTCGGATGCCCGCCCGACGCGCGCCGGATGGTGCTGTCATGGCAGGATCTGCCGAGCAAGCGCGGCTGGGCGATCGCCGAGAACCGGCTTTATCCGCAGGCACCGCGTGCGCTGCAGCAGTTGCAAGCGCTGTTTCCCGGCCACGACATCGCGGGCGCGCTGGCCATCCGCAACCCGGCAACGCTCATGGCGTCGCTGGTCGAACACGCCAACGACAAGGCGGTGCGGCGCATGCTGGACACGACAACACCGCAGGATCTGCGCTGGTCGGACACGATCGGCCGGATGCGCTCGGCCTGCCCCGATATCCCGCTGACCGTCTGGTGCGACGAGGACACCCCCTATCTGTGGCACGAGGTGCTGCAGGCGGTCAGCGGCCATTCCGACGCGCTGCGGCTGGAGCACACCTATGACTGGTTCGCGCAGGTGATGACCGAAGACGGGCTGACGCGCATGCTCGCCTGGCTCGAGGCGCACCCGCCCGCCACCGAGGACCAGCGCCGCCGCATCATCAGCGCGTTTCTGGACAAGTTCTTCGACCCCGAGAAGATCGACGTGAACCTTGACCTGCCGGGCTGGACCGAAGAGCTGGTCGAGGTGATGACCGAGCTTTACGATCAGGACATCGCGCGCCTGCGCGCGCTTCCCGGGGTCACGGTGCTCAGCCCCTGAGCGGCGCGCTCGCACAGGCGACAGCGCGCGGCAACGGGCGGCTCACTCCATCCCCAGCGCCGCCTTGTAGACCTCCAGCACCGCCTCTTCCTCGGCGATCTCGTCGGGCTTGCGCTTGCGCAGCGCGATGATCTTGCGCAGCACCTTCGTGTCGTAGCCGCGGCCCTTGGCCTCGGCCATGACCTCCTTCTGCTGATCGGCGATGTCCTTCTTCTCGGCCTCCAGATGCTCGTAGCGCTCGACGAACTGGCGCAGCTCGTCGGCGGTGATGCCGTAGCCGTCGGGGGTGGTCATGGTCTGCTCTCCTGCCACGTTGGATGTGCGCTCCCTACTGCGTCGGACGGGGCCGGGGCAAGTCCGGCAGGCTTGCGCCGCGCCCGTCGCCGGGCTAATCGGCGAGGGCTTGACTGGCGGGGTGACGCGAATGGACGTGCTGATCTGGACGGGGGTGGCGATCTCGGTGGCGGGGATCGCGGCGCTGATCTGGTGCGGTGTCTACGCCATGCGCGCCCGGCGACAGGCGCGCTCGGACGACGAGTTGCGCGCCCGGCTGCAGCGTGCCGTGCTGGTGAACCTCGCCGCGCTCGGCGCATCGGTTCTGGGGTTGATGCTGGTGGTGCTGGGCATTTTCCTTGGCTGACCCGCGGCTGAAACATGTGCGATGGTTGAATACGCGCCACGCTGTGGCATACTGCGCGCGGCGACACTCCACGCCCCAGCACCAACAGGCTGCCCAAGCATGCGTCAGAACCGCCCCGCGATAGGTGTCGCGCTCTACTCCGGCGCCGTTCTGGTGCTGGGCGGATACTTCGCCTTCGCCGCCGTGCAGGGCGAGTTCGGGCTTTTCAACCGCATCCAGATCGAGGCCGAGGCGGCCGAGTTGCGCGCGCGCCGCGACGCGCTGGCAGACGAGCTTGCGCGCTATGAAAACCGCACGCGGCGGCTGTCGGACGATTTCCTCGATCTCGAACTGCTCGACCAGCAGGCGCGCGACGTGCTGGGCCTGATGCGACCCGACGAAATCGTGATCCGCTGAGCGACCGGCCACCGGGCCTTCCCCGCATCGGTCCGCGCGTCAGGCCGCCGGTTCGCAGGCAACGGTTTCCGCTTCGCTCCTGCGACCGGTCCGGCATGTCGGCGCGCGTGCAGCCCGCGGCCCAGAAAATCAGCCCAGAAAACCAGCCCAGAAAACCAGCCGAGAAAACCAGCCGAGAAACCTCTCGCAACCGCGGCGGATTTGCGTTAGTCGATAGTTTAGTGTTGAACTATCGCCTCAACGAAAGAGGGCCTGTTTCATGGCTGCACGCAAGAGCACCTCCAAACCGAACGTATCGAAGGACGACCTGCTCGGATATTATCGCGACATGCTGCTGATCCGGCGGTTCGAGGAAAAGGCCGGTCAGCTTTACGGCATGGGGCTGATCGGCGGGTTCTGTCACCTCTACATCGGGCAGGAAGCGGTTGTGGTCGGGCTCGAGGCCGCCGCCAGAGAGGGCGACAAGCGCGTCACGTCCTACCGCGACCACGGCCACATGCTGGCCTGCGGGATGGACCCCAAGGGCGTGATGGCCGAGCTCACGGGCCGCGAGGGCGGCTATTCCCGGGGCAAGGGCGGCAGCATGCACATGTTCTCGCGCGAGAAGCATTTCTACGGCGGCCACGGCATCGTCGGCGCGCAGGTGCCCATCGGCGCCGGGCTGGCCTTTGCCGACAAGTATCTGGGCACTGACAATGTGACCTTCACCTATTTCGGCGACGGCGCCGCCAACCAGGGCCAGGTCTACGAGACCTACAACATGGCGATGCTGTGGGACCTGCCCGTGGTGTTCGTGATCGAGAACAACAAGTATGCCATGGGGACCTCGGTGCAGCGCTCCACCAAGTCGCCCAGCCTGTGGGAACGCGGCGCCGCCTACGGCATCGCCGGCGAGGAGGTCGACGGCATGGATGTCCTGGCGGTCAAGGCCGCGGGCGAAAAGGCCGTCGCGCACTGCCGCGCGGGCAAGGGCCCGTATATCCTCGAGGTGATGACCTATCGCTACCGCGGGCATTCGATGTCCGACCCCGCGAAATACCGCACCCGCGACGAGGTCCAGAAGATGCGCGACGAACGCGACGCGATCGAACATGTGCGCGAGTTGCTGCTGCAGGGCAAGCACGCGACCGAGGATGACCTCAAGGCGATCGACAAGGAGATCAAGGCCGTGGTCAACGAGTCCGCCGAGTTCGCCAAGGAAAGCCCCGAGCCCGCGCTCGAAGAGCTCTGGACCGACATCTACACCGACGACGTGCCGCAGACCGCCTGAGGGGAGAGCACAAGACAATGGCAACCGAAGTTCTGATGCCCGCCCTGTCGCCCACCATGGAGGAGGGGACGCTTGCCAAATGGCTGGTCAAGGAGGGTGATACCGTCGCTGCCGGCGACATCCTCGCCGAGATCGAGACCGACAAGGCCACGATGGAGTTCGAGGCCGTCGACGAAGGCACCATCGGCAAGATCCTGATCGCCGAGGGCACCGAGGGCGTGAAGGTCAACACCCCCATCGCCGTGCTGGTCGAGGATGGCGAGGAGGTGCCCGACAGCGCGTCCGACACCACCGCTGCTGCGCCCGCAGCGCTGAACGGGGACGAGGGCAAGGCCCCCGCCCCTGCCAACACCGCCCCTGCAAACACCGCCCCCGCCAACACCGCCCCCGCGGCCCCCAGGGCCGACACCAGCCCCGACTGGCCCGAGGGCACCGAGATGAAGAAGCAGACCGTGCGCGAGGCGCTCAACGCCGCGCTGGCCGAAGAGCTGCGCCGCGACGACACCGTGTTCCTGATGGGCGAGGAAGTCGCCGAATACGAAGGCGCCTACAAGATCACGCAGGGGCTGCTCGATGAATTCGGCGCGCGCCGCGTCGTGGACACGCCGATCACCGAGCACGGCTTTGCCGGCATCGGCGTCGGCGCGGCCTTCGGCGGGCTGCGCCCGATCGTCGAGTTCATGACCTTCAACTTCGCCATGCAGGCGATGGACCAGATCATCAACTCGGCCGCCAAGACGCTCTACATGTCGGGCGGACAGATGGGGTGTCCGATCGTGTTCCGCGGCCCCAACGGCGCGGCGGCACGCGTGGGCGCGCAGCACAGCCAGTGCTACGCGGCGTGGTATTCGCACATTCCCGGGCTGAAAGTGGTGATGCCGTATTCCGCGGCCTGCGCCAAGGGCCTGCTGAAATCGGCGATCCGTGACCCGAACCCGGTGATCTTTCTGGAAAACGAGATCCTCTATGGCCGCAGCTTCGAGGTCCCGGCGATCGAGGATTTCACCATCCCCTTCGGCAAGGCCAGGATCTGGCGCGAGGGCTCGGACGTGACCATCGTCAGCTTCGGGATCGGCATGACCTACGCGCTCGAAGCCGCCGAGAAGCTCGCCGCCGACGGGATCGAGGCCGAGGTGATCGACCTGCGCACCCTGCGCCCGATGGACACCGACGCGATCCTCGCCTCGGTGCGCAAGACCAACCGGCTGGTGACGGTCGAGGAGGGCTTCCCGCAATCCTCGGTCGGCAATTACATCACCTCGGTGGTGATGGAACACGCCTTCGACTGGCTGGACGCGCCGGTGATCAACTGCACCGGCAAGGACGTGCCCATGCCCTACGCGGCCAACCTCGAGAAACTGGCGCTGGTCACCACCGACGAGGTGGTCGAGGCCGTGCGCAAGGTCACCTATCGCTGAGGGAAGGGAGGGCAGGCAATGCCGATCGAAGTTCTGATGCCCGCGCTGTCGCCGACCATGGAGGAAGGCACCCTCGCGCGCTGGCTGGTCAAGGAGGGCGACAGCGTCGCCGCAGGCGACGTGATCGCCGAGATCGAAACCGACAAGGCGACGATGGAGTTCGAAGCCGTCGATGAAGGCACCATCGGCAAGATCCTGATCGACGAGGGCGCCGAGGGCGTGAAGGTCAACACCCCCATCGCCGTGTTGCTGGAAGAGGGCGAAAGCGCCGACGACATCAAGGCGCCGTCGGGCGGATCGGCGCCGGAGGCCGCGCCCGCGGCCGACGCGGGCGAGAAGGCGGCTCCCCGGACCGAAGGTTCGGGGGGCTCCGCCGAGCCCGCTCCCCCTGCCCCGGCCACCGCCGACGGCGGCCGGATCTTCGCCTCGCCGCTCGCGCGCCGGATCGCTGCCGAAAGGGGGCTGGATCTGTCGCAGATCACCGGCTCGGGCCCGCATGGCCGGATCGTCAAGGC
>PUOA01000244.1 GCA_003551925.1 Paracoccaceae bacterium | reverse complement strand
CGTCTGATCTGCGCATCGACACAATGCGCGCCAGCGGGGCAGGGGGGCAGCATGTGAACACCACCGATTCGGCGGTGCGGATCACCCATCTGCCCACCGGGCTCGTGGTGATGAGTTCGGAGAAGTCGCAGCACCAGAACCGCGCGATCGCGCTCGAGGTGCTGCGCGCGCGTTTGTTCGACATCGAGCGCCGCCGCGCCGCCGACGACCGCGCCCGCGAGCGCCGCGCGCAGGTGGGCAGCGGCGACCGGTCCGAGCGCATCCGCACCTACAACTTTCCGCAGGGCCGGGTGAGCGACCACCGCATCAACCTGACGCTCTACAAGCTCGAGGCGGTGATGCAGGGCGATCTGGATGCGCTCACCGACGCGCTGATCGCCGCCGATCAGGCCGAGAAGCTTGCCGCGATGGAGGCGTGAGCGCGCGCGCGCAGGAGGCGCTGCGCGCCGCGGTGGAGCGGTTGCGCGCGGTGGGCGTGCCGGACCCGGCGCGCGACGCCCGCCTGCTGCTGGCCGAGGCGCTGGGGATCGCGCCGGGTCGGCTGACGCTGCAGTTGCCCGACCCGCTGGCACCCGATGCTGCGAGCGCGTTCGAGCGCATGATTGCCGCGCGGGCGGCGCGCCAGCCGGTGGCGCAGATCCTTGGCCGGCGCCTGTTCTGGGGCCGCGCGTTTGCAGTCACCCCTGACGTGCTGGACCCTCGCCCCGAGACCGAGACGCTGATCGCCGCCGCGCTGGACGCGCCCTTCCGTCGCGTGCTGGACCTGGGCACCGGGTCGGGCGCAATCCTGTTGACGCTGCTGGCCGAGCGCCCCGTGGCCACCGGGATGGGCTGCGATCTGTCGGCGGCGGCGCTGGCGGTGGCGCGCGAAAACGCCCAGGCGCTGGGGCTGGGGTCGCGCGCCACGCTGTGCCGCAGCGACTGGTTTTCGTCGGTGCGGGGGAGCTTCGATCTGATCGTGTCGAACCCGCCCTACATCGCCGCGCCCGAGCTCGCGCAGCTGGCCCCCGAGCCGCGCGACTGGGAGCCGCGCATGGCGCTGGTCCCCGCGGGCAACGACGGCTCGGGGCTGGGCGCTTACCGCGCGATCCTGGCGGGGCTGGGGCCGCATCTGGCGCCGCGCGGGCGGCTGGTGGTCGAGATCGGGGCCGCGCAGGGGCGCGCTGTCGCCGCGCTGTTCCTGGCGCGCGGGTTGGCGCAGGTGCGGGTGCTGCGCGATCTGGACGGGCGCGACCGGGTGGTGTGCGGGCTGCGCGCGTGACGGGCGCCGGGCGCTGCCCGGTGCCCCGAACGCACACGACCCCGGCGCATGGGCCGGGGTCGCCTCGGGCTGCTGCGCTGCGCCTTACTGGGCGCGGATGACGCGGGCGATCTCGTCAAGCTGCAGGATCGCGCGCTTCATGTAGAAGCCCTGCAGATGCAGGTGGTTGGCGAAGATGCTGTTCGCCCCCGCGCCGTTGAGCACGATCAACGGCTGCAGCTGCGACGCCATGCGCAGGCTCTCGAGCGCCTGGGTCCACACGCCGCGCAAGCCCCCGCGGGTGATCAGTTCGTCGAAATCCTCGCCCAGTTCGCGCAGCAGCAGGTAGCTTGCATAGGACATCCCCTTGTTGAAATAGAAGATATCGTCCGACACGAAGTCGATGATGAAGCCGTCGGCGCTGACATGGTCATCGACGAGCGCCGCGCGCGAGCCAAGCTCGCCGGCCATCCGCTCGACCGTCAGCGCCAGCGCGTCGGCGCGGGTCTCGAACACCGCCGTGCCGAGCCCCACCCGCGTGTTGAATGCCCTGAGCGCGCGCGCCGCCGATGCATACTGTGTCTCGGCCGGCTGGATCGGCAGCAGCGACTGCTCGAAATCGAAGAACCACACATCGGTGGGAAACTGCAGCAGCCCCGTCGCACGCTCGAGGTCGCGATCGATGGCCGAGGACCCGCGCAACCGGCCGATCTGGTTTTCCAGTTCCATGGTGAAGCGGCTGATCGCGCGCATCATCCCGCGCTGGAAGTTGGGCATGTTGTCCAGAAACGCGGTCGGAAAGAAGATCGGGTCGTTGGCCGTCCAGCGGTTGTCGACCGTCTCGCGCAGGATCAGCGCCTCGGCCATGTTGACGGCGTGGCTGCCGTTTTCCACCGGCGTCGGCGGGGTGAAGTCCAGATCGGTGTCGATCCGGTGCATCAGGTTGCCGATGACCCCGAAGTAAAGGACAAGCGCCGCCGCAAGATACACGGAGCCGCGCTTGAGGATGACCCGTGGCCTGGTGCCGAACACTGTCCCCGACACCGAGGAGGTCGCACGCTTCGCGGGCAGTCGCCGTTCGATGCTGATATCGTTCGCCATGTCATACTCTCCTGTCGTTAACCTCATAACGCGGCAGCGCGGGGTTTCATCCCCGAGCGGGGTGCTTGAAATCATCACGGATGCGAAAGTTTTTTCGGATGAAACGCGGCGGCGCTGCGTATGTAGGGAAACCTCGATGCCGGGTAGAACAGGGTAGACCGACATGAGCCTGAAATCCGATCTGCACCGCCACGTGGCCAGCCTGCGGCGCTATGCGCTGGTGCTGACGCGTGACGCGGTGGCGGCCGATGACCTGGTCCAGGAGACGCTGGTCAAGGCCATCGCCAAGGCCGACACGTTTCACACCGGCACCGATCTGCGGCCGTGGCTGTTCCGGATCATGCACAACACCCATATCAGCGAGCTGCGCCGCGCCAGGACGCGGTCGGATGCCGGCATGGACCTGCCCGACCCGATCGCGCGCGAGTGCCAGCACACCGAGCTGGAGCTCAAGCAGGTGCTGGGCGCGCTCGATCAGTTGCCCGAGGCGCAGCGCAAGCCGATCATCCTGATCGCGCTGCGCGAGATGAGCTACGCCGAGGCCGCGCGTGCGCTCGATGTGCCGCTGGGCACGTTCATGTCGCGGCTCGGGCGCGGGCGCGAGGCGCTGCGCAAGATCGTGCAGGGCGTCGGCGCGGGCAAGCTGGCGGTGTTGAAGCGCAAGGAGGGAGGCGAATGAAACAGTCTGACGACAGGGGCGAGCACGCCGATCTGGCGCTCGACATGGAGTTGATGGACTACGCCGACGGGACGCTGGCGCCCGAAAAACGCGCCGAGCTCGAGGCGCGCATCGCGCGCGACCCCGAAGCGCGCGAGGCCGTGGCGCTGTGGCGGCACCACGACAACCTGATCCACCAGGCCGCGCGGTCCGCCGACACGCTGCCGAGCAACCTCAAGCTCGAGAAGCTCGAGCGCGAACTGGCGCGCAAGCTGGCGCAACGCCGCGTGCGCGCGGCGCTGTTCGGGCCGGGTGTGCGGCGGGTGGCGGCCAGCGTCGTGCTGTTCGCCGCCGGGTGGGGGGCGCATTCCTTCGTGGCCGCGCCGGTCGATGGCGGCCCGGCGCACCCCTATTTCGTGGGGCCGACGCTGGCGGGGCATTCGTATTACCTGTTCGGAGCCGCGCAGCGGTCGGACTTCACCGGCGACGAGATCGAGGTCGCGCTCGACTGGATGTCCGAGCAGATGCAGCGCAAGATCGAAAGCCCGAAGCTCGAGATGCTGGGCTACCGGGTCGAGGGCTCGCGCGTGTCGCTGATCGATGGCCAGCCGGTGGCGATCTTCTATTATCGCTCCCCGCAGGACGAGCTTGTCACCGTGTCCATGTCGCCCCACGGCCAGTCGCAGCCGGGCTATGCGCTGCAGGAGTCCGAGATCGACGGCAGCAGGATGGCGTATTGGACCAGCGACGACCTGCATTACGTCATCATTACCAACGACGCCGAGGCGTCGCTGACCAGCCTCGCCGCGGCGGTGCGCCCCTGAGCAAGGCGGCGAGCAAGGCAGCGCCGCGCGCCTGACGGCTCAACGCGCGGTCTTGCGCGCCGGGGCGGCAGCGGGGATGTCCAGCTGCGGGGGGGGCAGCGTTTCGACCGTGTCGCGCAGATCGTTCAGCAGGTCCAGAAGCGATTGCATGCGGTCGTGCCCGAAGGCGGCGGCAAGCTCGTCGTAGGTGGCTTCGGACGCGGTGATGACATCCTCGAACAGCTGGCGGCCGGCCTGGGTCAGTTCGAGCATGTGGCGCCGCGCGTCCGATGTGTCCACGCTGCGGGTGAGCCCGCGCGCGGTCAGCGCCCGGAATATCCGCGTCAGCGATGGCGGCAGGATCACGCAGCGCTCGGCCACCGTCTTGGCGTCCAGCGGCCCCGCATCGGCGAGCGCGCGGATCACGCGCCATTGCGGCATGGTCAGGTCATGGCGGTCGATATGCGGCTTGAAATGCCGCGTGCTCGCCTCGCGGGCGCGCAGCAGCGCGATGGGGAGCGATTGGTCGAACCGGCGCAGGGTGGTCCGGGACGTCTGGGCCATGGCGTGCCCCCTGTTCGTAACGCCGCCCGTCTAACAGCCCGGCGGCATCGTTTCAAACGAAAGCGTTTCAAATGCCTCGGAGGCGGCCCCGAAATCGGCTGGACAGCCCCTGCGCATGCAATACACTTGTGAACTAAAGTCATCCGGAGCGTTCATGCCGATTCCCGCCGGCTCTGCCCCGCAGGCAGAGTTCCCCGTCACGCGATTCCTCGATCCGTCAACCCCGCCGCATGTGGCCACGCTGGTGCTGCTGGCGGGGCTGGCGGCGCTGGCGATGAACGTGTTTCTGCCGTCGCTGCCGTCGATGGCGGCGCATTTCGACACCGATTACCGGGTGATGCAGCTGTCGGTGTCGCTGTATCTGGCGGTCAACGCGGTGCTGCAGGTGTTCATCGGCCCGATTTCGGACCGGTTCGGGCGTCGCCCGGTGCTGCTGGGGGCGCTGGTCGTGTTCATCGTGGCGACGATCGGCACGCTGCTGGCCACCACCGCCGCGATGTTCCTGGTGTTCCGCATGCTGCAGGCGGTGGTGGTGTCGGCCATGGTGCTCAGCCGCGCGGCGATCCGCGACGTGATGGACGAGGCCGCGGCGGCCTCGCGCATCGGCTACGTGACGATGGGCATGGCCGTGGTGCCGATGCTGGCGCCCGCCCTCGGCGGCGCGCTGGACGAGGCCTTCGGCTGGCAGGGCAGCTTCATCCTGATGCTGCTGTGCGGGATCGGGGTGCTGGTGCTGTGCTGGGTCGATCTGGGCGAGACCAAGCCGCGCAGCGCCGGCGGGCTGGGCAGCACGGTCGCGCAATTGCCCGAGCTGATGGCCTCGCGCCGGTTCTGGGGGTATTGCATCACCGCCACGCTCGCCTCGGGGGCGTTCTTCGCCTACCTCGGCGGGGCGCCCTTCGTGGGCGCGCAGGTGTTCGGGCTGTCGCCGGCGGTGCTGGGGCTCTATTTCGGCGCCCCGGCGGTGGGCTATGCGCTGGGCAACTTCCTGGCCGGGCGCTATTCGGTGCGCGCGGGCGTGGACCGGATGGTGATGACCGGCTGCCTGATCTGCTTTGGCGGCGTCGCCGCGCTGGCGGCGCTCTTCGCGCTGGGCGGCCGCACGCCTGAGGTGTTCTTCGGCTTCTTCGTCTTCGTGGGCATCGGCAACGGCATGGTGCTGCCCAACGCGACCTCGGGGATGATGTCGGTCCGCCCGCATCTGGCGGGCAGCGCCAGCGGCATCGGCGGCGCGATCATGATCGGCGGCGGCGCGGCGGTGTCGGCGCTGGCGGGGGCGCTGCTGAGCCCCGGGTCGGGGGCCGAACCGCTGCTGGGGCTGTTGCTGGTGACCTCGGGGCTGTCGGTGGTGTCGATCCTGTATGTGATCCGCCGCGCGCGGGTGCTCGGCGCTTGACGGCGCTTGACGGCGCTTGACGGGGCGCAGGCGGGTTTGCAAAGCTGCACGTGACGTTTTTCAAACGCGGGGGCCGGCGATGGCGCCGCAAAAGCTCTATGCCGGCACCAAGCTGCGCGAGATCCGCACGCAGCTGTCGCTGACGCAAAAGGACTTCGCGGCGCGGCTGGGCGTGTCGTTGCCCTATCTGAACCAGATGGAAAACAACAACCGCCCGCTGTCGACGGCGGTGGTGCTGGCGCTGGCGCGCGAATTCGGGCTCGATGTCACCGAGCTCTCGGCCGGGGACAGCGAGCGGCTGGTCAGCGACCTGCGCGAGGCGTTCGCCGATCCGCTGTTTGCCGCGCAGACCCCTGCAATGACCCCCGCGCAGGCCGATCTGCGGCTGATCGCGGCCAATGCGCCGGGCTTTGCGCGCGCCTTCCTGGACCTGCACCGCGCCTACCGGCAGGGGCATGAACGCCTCGCCTCGCTCGACGAGGCGCTGGGGCAGGAAAGCTCGGGGCTGCGCGCCTCGCCCTGGGAGGAGGTGCGCGATTTCTTCCACTACTGCGACAACTACATCGATGCGGTCGACCGCGCCGCCGAGCGCTTCGCGGCCGGCGGGACGGGCGATATCCTGGATCGCGCGCGCACCCGGCTGCAGGAGATGGGGGTCAGCGTCGACGACACCCCCGACGCGCCGCTGCGCAGCTTCGATCCGCGCGCGCGGGTGCTGCGGCTCAACGCGCGCGCGGCCCGACCCACGCAGCGGTTTCAGCTCCTGCACCAGCTGGCGCTCATCGCGCAGGAGGATCTGCTGGAGGCGACGCTCGATCTGGCGCGTTTCGCCAGCGCGCAGGCACGCGCGATCGCCAAGATCGGGCTGGCCAACTACTTCGCGGGTGCCGCGCTGATGCCCTATACCGCGTTTCTTGAGGCCGCGCGCGAAACGCGCCACGATCTGGAGCAGCTGGCCGGGCGCTTCGGCGCGTCGATCGAACAGGTGGCGCATCGGCTGTCCACGTTGCAGCGCCCCGGCGCCAAGGGGGTGCCGTTCTTCTTCGTGCGGGTCGATCAGGCGGGCACCATCACCAAGCGCCATTCGGCCACCCGACTGCAATTCGCCCGTTTCGGCGGCGCGTGCCCGCTGTGGAACGTCCACCGCGCGTTCGAGACGCCGGGCCGGTTCCTGCGCCAGCTGGCCGAAACCCCCGACGGGGTGCGCTATTTCTGCCTCGCGCGCGCCGTCACCAAGCCCGGCGGCGCGTTCCGCGCCCCGGTGCGGCGCTACGCCATCGGTCTGGGATGCGAGATCACCTGGGCCGAAGCCCTGGTCTACGCCGACGACATGGATCTGAGCCTGCCGCATGCATTCGAGCCGATCGGGATCTCGTGCCGGATCTGCGAGCGCACCGACTGCCACCAGCGTTCGGTGCCACCGCTCGAGCACGCGCTGCGGGTCGATCACAACCACCGCGGGCTGCTGCCTTACGTGATCGAACGCTGACGCGCGCGCGTGCTCAGTCCAGCCCCGCCTGCCGCGCCAGCAGCGCCGCCTGGGTGCGGTTGTTGACCCCAAGTCGGCGGTAAAGCGTCTTGATGTGCAGCTTCACGGTCGCCTCGCCCAGCCCGAGGTCGCGGGCGATTTCCTTGTTGGCGAGCCCCTTGCACAGCCCGCGCAGCACGTCGCGTTCGCGCGCGGTCAGCGTCTCGCCCAGCGCCGTGAGCGGAGGGTCGGCCGGCGCGGCGCCGGTGGCGGGCAACAGCACATCGACCGGGGCGAAGCGTTCGCCGGTGCCCATGAACCGGATCGCCTGCGCGAGTGCCTGCGCGGGCATCGCCTTCGACACGAACCCCGCCGCGCCCATCTGCAGCGCCTCGATGATCTGCGCGCGCGGGACCTCGCCCGAGATCAGTGCGACAGGTTGCGCGGGGAACGCATCCAGCACGCGGCGCAGCCCGTCGAGCCCGTGCATGCCCGGCATGTTGATGTCCAGCAGCACCAGGTCGAACCGCTCGCCGCCCTGCAGCACCTCGAGCGCGGCGTCCAGATCGGCGACGCTGCGCATGCGCACGCAACTGTCGCCCATCAGGTAGTGCGCAAGCGTGTCGCGCAGCAGGTCGTGATCGTCAGCCAGCAGGACGCGCATCGCGGTCTCCATCGGCAGTGTCCCCGGCGCCGGTCGCTGCTGCGCCGGTTGCGGTCCCGAGCGCGGCAGCGGCGGCAGCGACCAGCGCGTCGCAGCGCACCGGCTTGACCAGCCGCGCGACGATGTTCGGCGGAGGGCTGTCGATCGCGTGTGGCTCGGCCGGGGCGCCGCTGACCACGATCACCGGCGCATGCGGGGCAAGGTGGTGCAGATGCAGGCTCAGCGCGGTGCCCGACATCCCCGGCATGCGCTCGTCGCTGACCACCAGATCGAACTCCTGCGGTGCATCGCGCACCGTGTCCAGCGCGTCATGCGGGCAGGCGCAGCCGACCACCTCGGCCCCGGCGGATTCGAGATCGCGGCACAGAACGGACAGCACCGCGTCGTTGTCGTCGACCACCAGCACCGCGCGCCCCGACAGCGGCCGCGCGCCGGTCACGGGCGGGCCCGGCCGCGCCGGTTGCGTGGACCAGGCAGGCGCGTGTGCCGGTTGCTCGAGCGGCCACAGCACCGTGACCGCGCACCCCTTGCCCGGTGCCGTGTCGAGCGCGATGCAGCCGTGATTGCCGGTCACCACATTCGCCACGATCCGCAGCCCCAGCCCGGCACCGTCGCGGCCCTTGGTCGTGAAGCTGCGCTCGAAGGCCTGCGCGCGGACCGCGTCCGACATGCCGGGCCCGGTGTCGCGCAGGGTCAGGCAGAAATAGGCGCGCGACGGGTCGGGCCGGCCGGTGACGAAGCTGCGTGCAAGATCCGCACTCAGCGCGCGCCGCAGGTGCAGGTGGATCGCCGAAGGCCCGGTGGCGGTGTCGCGGCCGCTGTCGATGGCGTCGCGGGCGTTGAGCAGCAGGTTCAGGATCACCTGCAGCACATCGGTGGGATCGGCGCGCGCGCGCAGCGGCGCGGCGGGCAGGTCCACGTGGAGCAGGCTTTCGTCGCGCAGCGTGGCGCGCAGAAGCTGGGCTGCGTCGCGCACGGTGTCGCGCAGGTCGATCTCGCGCAGGTTGGCGCGCCGCTCGCCCAGCGTCATCAGGCGCTGCACCAGCGCGGTGGCCTGATCGCTGGCCATGGCGATGCGCGCGGCATGGGTGCGCAGCTCGGGCGACGGGTCCAGCCGCGTGATCAGTCCGGCCGAGCCGCTGATCGCGTTGAGCAGGTTGTTGAAGTCATGCGCAAGCTCGGTCGCCAGCTGGGCGATGACCTCGCGGCGCTGCGCCAGCTGCAACTCCTCGCGCAGGCGCTGTTGTTCCAGCCCCGCGCGGCGCGTTTCCGACACGTCGCGCAGGATCCAGACCGCCGAGCGGTCGCTGTCGCGGGTGATCGACAGCTGGTGGACCGTCCCGCCATCGCCCGGCAGCGCCAGCTCGCCGCGCCAGAAACCGTCGGACTCGAGCGCGGGCAGGGCGGTGTCGCGCAGCTTTGCGGTGACCTCGCGCGGGTAGAGGCGCGTCCAGCGCCGACCCTCCAGCAAGGCGCTGTCGGGCAGCGCGAACATGGTCTTCATCGCGCTGTTGGCATAGGTCACGCGCCCCGAGGCGTTGACGATCGCGATCCCCTCGCGCGAGGCGTCGAGCGCGGTTGCGCGATCGCGCTTGGCCCGCGCCTCGGCGGCCTTGAGCGCGCTGATGTCGAAGAACATTCCCACGCGGCCACCGTCGGGCGTGGCCTTTTCGATCACCCGCAGCCAGCGCCCGTCGCGCAGTTTCAGCTCGTTCATGTAATGGGGCGTGCCGAAGCGGGTCAGCAACGGGTGGTTGTCAGCCGTGGCGTCCGGCACTGGCGAGAGCAGCTCGTCGTTGCGCTGCGCGGCGGCGATCAGCGCATGCAGGTGCACGCCGGGCACCATCAGCGCCCCGGTCTTCGGATAGAGCGCGCGCAGCGCGGCGTTGCACAGCACAAGCCGCTGGTCGCGGTCCATGTAGTAGAACGCATCCTCGAGCGCGTTGACCGCGTTTTCCAGCTGCAGGCGGCTGGCCTCGGCCTCGGCGACGGCGGCTTTCTGGGCGATCTCCGAACGCCGGCGGTCGCTGACATCGACCGCGACCAGCATGACGCTTTCGGCGCCGTCGATGTCCGAGACCATCCGGCGCGCATGCGCCGACAGTTCGAACCGTTGCCCCGCGCGATCCTGCGCGGTCAGTTCGGTCTGCACCGTGGCGCCCGCCGACAGCGCGCTGCGCAGCGCGCCGCGCTGTCCGGGCGCGGCGGCATCGAGATTGAGGATCTCATCGGGGAAGCACCCGCGCGCCTCGGCAAGGTTATGGCCGGTCCGGGCCTCGCAGGCGGGGTTGATCCAGGTGATGCGGGTGTCGGCATCGGTGATCATGACCAGATTGCTGGTCAGCCGTCCAAGGGCGCTCAGTTGTTCGATCTGGCGGCGCTGGTCGATCTCGTGGGTGATGTCGCGCACCACGAAGACGTAACCATGCGGCGCCGTGGCCGTGCCCTGCGCAGCAGGGTCGGGGTCGGTGACGCGCCGCGCCGTTGCGAAGGCGGTGAACCAGCGCTCCTGCGGCGGTAGCGAGAAGGCGTATTCCTCGGGGCCGGAATGGCCGGTGCGGTCGACCTCGGCCATCATGCGGCGCATGAGCGCGGCGAGGTGCGCGGGCAACACCGCCTCGGGGGACCTGCCGACCAGCTCCTGGGGCGCGGTCAGCATGGCCTGCGATCCGGTCTGATGAAATCCGGTGAACACCCCGTCGGGATCGGCCTCGAGCACAAGGTCGGGCAGGACGGACATCATCGCCTGCAGGCGCCCGCGGTCGATGGCCAGCGCCATCCGCGCCCGCCGCGCCTCGTGGCTGGCATGGCGGCGCTGCAGCGCGGCGCCGATCGCCTTGGCCACCGTGCCCAGCGCGTCCATCGCGTCGATGCTCAGCCTGCGGTGGCTGCCCTGGACGACCGCGCAGCCGACGATGCCGGACAGCGTGCCCTTGCCGCCCGGCGGCAGCGTGCCCTTGCCGCCCGGCGGCAGCGTGCCCTTGCCGCCCGGCGGCAGCGTGCCCTTGCCGCCCGGCGGCAGCG
>PUOA01000053.1 GCA_003551925.1 Paracoccaceae bacterium | reverse complement strand
GCCACGTCCTTGTCAGACGAGCCCTCGGGCACCTTGATCGGCGCGGTTCAAGCCGTCGAGATGCAGATCGAGGGAACGGAACACGATCCTAAGCTGACCAACAGCTTCTTGCCTTGCTGAAATCTCTGTCGAAACCCCTCCAGCAGATCAGGACGAGCTGACAGAACGTGCGAGCGCTCTTCAGACTGCCTTTCCGCCCACGTCCGTCTCTTTCCGGGACAAGCCTTGTCGAGGTGGGGGATATTCTGGGGGCAGATTTTTCGGCTTTCTCGCCGAAAACAAGAACTTAAGCCATTGAAATGGCGGAGAGACAGGGATTCGAACCCTGGGACCCCGTGAAGGGTCAACGGTTTTCGAGACCGCCCCGTTCGACCACTCCGGCACCTCTCCACTGGCGGCGGCTGATAAACCCGAATGGCGCGGGTTGCAAGTGGTCTGTTTGGGGTTCTGCCGCGTTATCGCTGGTTCCTGCGCTCGTTGCGAAAGCTGGCGACGCCGATCTCGCGGTTCCGACGGCCCGTGGCCCTTTCGTTCGATGGCGGATGGTGCCGACCAGGTGTCGAGCGGCAGCGGTTCGAGTGCAGATCCGAACGCCGTTGATCGGCGTCGATGTTCGCATGAGCGCCGCGCACCGGAGCCAGATGAGGCCACGCCTCGCTGCGCGAACAGCGTGGCGTTAAGGCGACTGCGGGCGACGGCTGTCTGGAGCTTGTCGCGCGCAACGAGGAGCCGGATGCGAGCTACTCGGCATGCGATGACACCAGCAACGAGACCGTCGCGTGACAAAAGTGGATGGACGCGACCCGCCATGGATGAACACCGCCCGTGCGCAGCCTCAATCCGCGGCGTTGGCGTCGCGTTCGGCTTCGGCCTGGTCCGCAGCCCAGCTGCCGGCGGCTTCCACCGCGACGACCGAGGAGGTGGGCAACACGTTGAGGTAGCTGTCGGTTTCGGTCGCGGGGGCTGCGGCGCGCTGGCTCATGCGGTAGACCGCATAGACCGCGATCGCGCCGAAGGTTCCGCCCAGAACGATCCAGAAGCCGTTCGGACCCAGCGTCTCCATCGCCGCGCCGGCGGCCAGCGGGCCGGAGATCGCGCCCAGCCCGAAGGTGAACACCAGCCCGCCCGAAGCCGCGGGCATGTCCTCGACCGACAGGTAATCGTTGGTGTAGGCCAGAAACAGCGCATAAAGCGGGGTCGTCATGCCGCCGGCGAAGAACGCCGCCGCCAGCAGCGGAAGGTAGTCGCCGTCCAGATACCAGCCGCCCACGCAGGCCGTGCCCCCCAGTGCTGCCGCCCCCGCGATGACCTTGCGCCGGTCGATCTGGTCCGACAGCCACCCGATCGGCGATTGCAGCACCAGCGCGCCCGCGAACAGCATCGCCACGAACAGCGCGATCTGGTCGGCGCCCAGCCCGATCTGCGTGCCGTAGACCGCGCCCATGCCCGATTGCGTGGCATAGATGCTGCCCAGCAGGAAGATCCCCACCGTTCCCAGCGGCGAACCCGTGAACAGCGCGCGCAACGACATCGGGCGGGTGACCTCGGCCGCCGGGGCGGGGGTGATCGACAGCAGGATCGGCGCGAAGGACACCGACACCAGGATCGAGGCGGTGACGAACAGTGCCGCCGTGGCCGCGTCGCCCAGTGTCAAAAGCCCCTGCGCGCCGATGATTCCCAGCGTCTGGCACAGCATGTAGGCCGACAGCACCTTGCCCCGCGTCTCGTTGGTCGAGGCGTTGTTGAGCCAGCTTTCGGCGGAGACGTAGATCCCCGACATGCAGAACCCGACCAGGAGCCGCAGCACCGTCCAGACCGCGGGCTCGGGCAGCAGGGTGAAGGCGATCAGCCCCGCCGACATGAAGCTGCCAAGCGCTGCGAAGACGCGCACATGGCCCACCCGGCGGATCATCACCGGCGCGTAGCGTGCACCCGCCAGGAACCCCACGAAGTAGCCCGAGGTCACGACGGCAAGCTCGGCCGCCGAGAACCCCTCGAGCCCGCCGCGCAGGCCGATCAGCGTGAAATGCATGCCGTTGCCCAGCATGATCAGCACCACGCCCAGCAGCAGCGCCCAGACCCCGGCCAGAACGTTCACCATGCGCGCCCCCTTTTCGCAATGCTGCGCCGCCGCGAAGGTTTGCATCTGTCACGCCGCGTGCCGAGCCTGTGGCGTCAGTGCGTCGTTTTCGGGTATGTTTGCGACACGCGACCTGCGGCGCGGCGCCGCAGCGCGGCGTCACCAGTGTCCGGTGCCCGGCGCGCCCTTGATCCGACCCTGCAGGTTCGGTGTCACCCAGCCGCCGTAGAAGCTGCCATCCTGCGGGCGCACGCGGGTGTCGCCGACCCGGGCTTCGTCGATCAGCCCGGCGTAGAAGGCCACGAACCCGGCCAGCGGCTTGAAGCGCGCGGTGGGCGCGTCGTAGCACCACGCGGCGCGCGGCGCCGTTGCGTCGCCCGCGACCACGTCGAAATACCGCGCGCTGCCCTTCCATTCGCAGAAACTCTGCCCGCGCGCGGGGCGCAGCGTGGCCTGGATATCCTCGGGCGGCAGGTAGTAGGTGGGGGCGTGATGCGTCTCGAGCACGCGCAGCGCGCGGGTGGTGTCGGCGATCACCGTCCCGCCCAGCCGGATGGTGATGCGCTGCGGCACGGGCTCCAGCGCCGGGGGGCGGGGGTAGGCGTCGACGTTCTCGCGGGGCAGGGCGGTCATGGCGCGTCTCCGGGCGCGGGCTTGCGGGCGGTGCCCATGTACAGGATCGCGGTCAGCGGCAGTTGCCCGAACACCGGATCGCCGTTGAGCCGGATCCAGCGCGGCCCCAGCCCGGTGAACCGCCCCGGCACCAGCCCCGCGGTTTCCAGCCCCGCGCGCAGCTCGGCGGGCTTGATGAACAGCGCCGGGTCATGCGTGCCGCGCGGCAGCAGGCGCAGGATGTCCTCGGCCATGGTGATGGTGGCGACGCGCGCCAGCGGGTTGCGGTTGATGGTGTCGAACAGGAAGCACCCGCCGGGGCGCAGGACGCGCGCCACCTCGGCCAGCACCCTGGGCAGGTCGGCCACGTGCTCCAGCACGTCCACGCAGACCACCGCGTCGAACGCCGCGTCGGCGTAGGGCAGCGCCTCGCCCACGCCGACGTCGTAGCGGATGCTCAGCCCGCCCGCCTCGGCGTGGGCGCGGGCAGCGGCGACCGCGTCGGCAGCGGGGTCGATGCCGGTGACGGTGGCGCCGCGCTCGGCCAGCGCCTCGGCCATGAAGCCGCCCGCGCAGCCCAGATCGAGCACGCGCTTGCCCGCCCAGTCGATCTGGCGGTCCATCCAGCCCAGCCGCCCGGGCACCATGGCGCGCAGCGTGCGCACCCAGCGGATCTCGTCCGACCACCATTGCTGGGCCACGGTGTCGTAGATGGTCAGGTCATTGCGCATTGTCAGGGCCTCGGGTCGGGCGGGGCAGCATGTAGGGCACTTCGGCGCGGTAGCGGGCGAAGCGCGCGCCATAGCGGGCGGCGAAGCGGCGTTCCTTCAGGATCGGCGCGGCCACGCAATAGGCGGTGAGCGTCAGCGCCACGGCCAGCTGGTCGGGCGTCCACACCGGCACGGTCCAGAGCGTCAGCGCGAAAGCCAGATAGATCGGCTGGCGGATCACCGCGAACAGCCCGCGTGTGGGCATGTCGGGGAACTTGGGCTTGGCGCGCGCCATCAGCGACATCCAGCCCAGCGCGCCCGACTGCACCTCGGCGCCTGCGTCGAAGCTGGCCTTGATGAGCAGCAGCCACGCGGCAGCATAGGCGGTGCAGAGCGCCCAGAACGCCGCGCCCTCGGCCTGCCACCAGATCACCCCCGACGGCGTCCACAGCGCATAGAGCGCCAGCAACTGGACCGAGGCGATCAGCGCATAGGTCGTCGTCGCCAGCGTGCCGCCATGCGGCCCCGGCACCAGCCGCGCCAGCGCCCGCCCGCCGGGCCCGGTCAGCAGCGCCGAGTGCATCAGCGGGAACTGCAGCAGCAGCGCCGCGTTGGCCAGCGCCGCCCAGGGCCACGGCACGCGGCCGAGGCTCTCGCTCATGCCGAAGAACATCGCCGCGATCATCGCCAGCACCGCGGCGGCGAACAGCGCGTGGCACAGCGCACCCATGCCCAGCGCGAGCGCGATGCGCCCCGCACCGGGGGGCGGGCGCAGTGCGCCGGCGATCAGGCGCACCAGCCCGGCGACGCGCGGATCACCGAACATCGCCACGCTCCAGCAGGTCCTGCGCGATGGCGGTGCCGCTTTGCCACGCCGCCTCGACCCGCGGGCCGAGGCACCAGTCGCCGCCCAGCCACAGCGCGCCATCGGCGCTGCGCAGAAACGGCGCGCCCAGCGGCGCGGTGACGCGCGCGTAGCGCCAGCGATGCGCGCGGGCGTGCAGTGCCGTGGCGGGGTCGGTGCCCAGCGCCTCGGCCAGCATCGGCAGCATGCGCTCGGCGATGGCCTCGGGCGGCTCCTCCAGATGCGCGGTGCTCCACTCGGCCGAGGCCTGCGCGACCCAGGCGGTCACCGGCGCGGCGCGGCCCGGTTTGGTGCTGTCCTGCGCGATCCAGGCCAGCGGGTGATCGTCGCGCCCACGCGCGGCAAAGGGGCGCGGGGCGTCGGGCGGGAAGGCGGCCATGAGCGTCAGGCAGGGCGCGATCGCGACCCCGCGCAGCGCCGCGACCAGCGGGTGGCTCGCGCCCAGCAGCCCCGCCACCTGCGGCGCGGGGACGGTCAGCACCACCTGCGCGGCGTGCAGCGGCGCGCGGTCGGTGATGATCTCCCATCCTTCGGGCGTGGGGCGCAGGGCGGTGACGGTGACGCCCTGGCGCACCTCCAGCCCGGCGGCCATCGCGCGCGGCAGCGCCGACATGCCCGGCCGGCCAACGCGGCGGGGCCTGCCGATCTCCCAGTCACCGACCGCGTCGGGGAGCGCGTCGAGCAGCGCCGCGAGACCCGGATCGCGGACCGAGAAATACTGCGCCCCGTGGTCGAACGCGACCTCGCCCCCGGCCAGCGCCACGCGGCGCGTCGCCATCCGCCCGCCGATGCCGCGGCCCTTGTCGATCACCAGCGGTGCCTTGCCCGCTGCCGCAAGCGCGCGCGCGCAGGCGAGCCCTGCCATGCCGGCGCCGATGATCACCACGTCGCCCGCGCTCATGTCAGCCCCTGATCGTGCAGGATGCGCGGGATCGCCTTCTTGACCTTGAAGAACCCGGCGGTGGCGTGCGGCCAGATCGCGCGATCCCAGCCGCGTTGCCATTCGCACAGCCGGATGCCGTGCTCGCGCAACGCGGGCTCGGCGGCGCGCAGCCAGTCGCGCACCGGGCCTTCGGGCACATAGGCCGTGACGATCTGCCGCGCGCCGGCCCTTGCGGCCCACCGCGCCAGATCATCGGGCACGCCCGCGCGCATGGGCGGAGCATCCACGCCCGCGCGCTCGGCGGCGTCGCGCAGCGCACCGGCGTCGAACTCGGCGACATGCGCGGCTACGTCGCGCGGCGAGCGCAGGTGGCTCGCCTCCAGCCGCGCGGCGGTGCGCAGGTCCAGATCGGTCGGCGTGAAATCGGCGACGGCGCAGTCCTCCTCGGTGATCAGCAGCGCGCTGGGGGCCTCCATCTCCGGCGCAGCGGGCTCGCGCAGGGGGGTGACGGGGGGCAGGCCCTCGGGCTCGAGCAGTTCATCGAGCCCGCGCACATCGGCGGCCAGATCGGCGTCGCGCGGGGCGAAGCGCCCGCCGGTGAACCTGGCGATGTTCCACGCCTGCGCGGCGTAGGGCTTGCCGCGCGTGTGCAGCCCCGCCACCCAGCGCCAGCCCAGCGTGTTCGAGGCCGGATCACCATCGAGCAGATGTCGCAGGAAGAAATCCGCGCCCACGCGCCACGGCAGCTCCAGCGTGAAGATCCAGATCGAGGCGAACCACATCCGCGCGTGGTTGTGCAGATAGCCGGTCTCGGCCAGCTCCTGCGCCCAGGCGTCGAAACAGTCTATCCCGGTCTCGCCCGCCTCGGCTCGGGCGACGTCGCGCGCAAGCCGCCGGTCGCGGTCCAGCGCGGCCAGGTCGCGCTCCAGCCCCGTGCGATACTGCGCCCAGATCGACGGGCGCCGCTCCAGCCAGCCCTTGAAGTAGCCGCGCCAGATGACCTCGTGGATGAACTTCTCGGCGCCTTCGGGGCCGTGGGCGGCGAGCGCCTCGGCGACGACCTCTCGCTCGGTCACCAGCCGCCGGCGCAGCCAGGGCGAGAGCACCGACACGTCGCGATGCGCGCCGGGGCCGCGGTCGAAATTGCGCCCCCTGGCGTAGCGCGCGCCCATGCGCGGGGCAAAGGCGCGCAGGCGCTCCAGCCCCGCAGCGCGCGAGGGGGTGAGGCGGGTGTCGTCGGACGGGTCAGGTGTCTGCATCGGCGCGGAAGTAATCCGCGCGCGGGTCAGGTCAAAGCGCGTTTACGCCGCGTCGCTGCGCATCAGCCGCGCGCGCTCACGGACGATGAAGGCGGCGGGGTCCTCATCCTCGGCCGGCCCGCGCTCCAGCGTCTGCGCAAGCTCGAAGAACCCCGGCGCGGGCAGCCCGTCGCGCCCGCGCCCGGCCACCAGCGCGGCGATGAAGGGGCGCCCGGCGGCGGCATCCTCGCGCATGCAGGTCTCCAGCGCGCGGGTCACGCGGCGCACCGAGCCCGGCATCCACAGCCCCAGCGCCCGGGCGAGGGCGCCATAGGTGATGGGCACCGACGCCTCGGGAAGCGCCTGAAGATGCGCGCGGACCTGCCGGGCGAGCTTGCGCTCGTGCCCCGCGGCCTCGGCGCTTTCGCGCGGGGGCGGGATCTCGCGCGCGGTGCCGTCGGTCAGAACTTCGGCCGCCCAGGCGCGGGTGGTGGTGCGCAGGATGATCCGCGTGCGCCCGGCGTCGTCGCCGCTGCCGGTTTCGGTCACGCCCACCACATCGCCGTTGCGCAGGCCCGCGCGCAGCGTGTCGGGGCTCAGGCCGAGCTTCGGCGCGAGGTAGTCCGGGTCCACCGTCACCTGATCGCCCTGCCAGCCGATCACGCCGGGCGGGATGGGGCGGTGCAGAAGCGGCGAGGTCGCGTCCTTGCGGGTGTAGAACGGGTTCTCGCCGGCCTCGTGGTCGGTCAGGTCCACGATGTCGGTGATCTGCGGCAGCGCGGCACGCAGCATCCGCTCCACCCCTTCGCGCAGCGTGGCGGCCGAGGCCGCGCAGCCCTGACACCCGCCCGACATGCGCAGATAGACGGTCGTGCCTTCGACCCTCTCGGCCGCGATGTGGCCGCCATGTGCGGCGACCGAGGGGTTGATCTGGCGCTCCAGAATATCCTCGACCGCGCGGCGCAGGTCGGTCGCGGGGTCGGTGTCCTGCGCGCCGAGCGGCGCGTCGGTGGCGTCCAGCACCGCGCGGATGGCGGCGGCGATGGCGGGTTTCAGCGCGGGCCATTGCGCGGCTTCGGCCTTCTGCACCCAGATCGCGGGGCCTGCGACCTCGACCCGCTGCACGCCGTCGATGGCGAACAGCGCATCGGCCAGCGGCGCGCCGCCGGGGCCGCCGGGGCCGTCGAAGCGGGCCGAGGCGCCGGGTTGCACGTCCGCCTCCAGCATGAAGCCCAGCACGGTGGCGTCGGTGGCCGAGGCCACGGCGCGGATGCGACGGCGGGTCTCAGACATCTTCCATCTCCGTGCCCTGCATCGCGCGCAGCGCGTCGAAGGTGTAGATCCCGGTGTCGTGGCCGTCGCTGAACGCCATCCCCAGCGCGTAGTTGCCCACGCTCCAGATACGGGTGAGGCGGATATCAAGCGGCACCGTCGCCGGGTCGAGCAGCCGCTTGCCGCTGAGCTCATCACGGCATTTCGCGCAGGAACACGCGATGCGCAGATCGCGCGGGGGGAGCGTCTGCGCGTGCCCGTCGGCCCAGCTCAGCGCGAGGCCTGCGGGGCCGTGGTCGAGCGCCGCCAGCCGGTCGCGCGGGCCGTCGCTGACCGCCACGGGCGCGGGCTTGCCGGTGTCATCGCCCACCGTCCAGGCAAAGGGCGTGGCGATGCCCGCCGCCGCGCCACCGCCCGCGCCCAGCGCGGCGGCGATGGCGCGATAGGCCTGCGCGGCGGGGCTGTCGGGGGCGACGCGCAGCACCGGCGCGCCGTCATCGCCGCAATCCACCACCGCCGGGTCCAGCGGCACCTTGCCCAGGAACGCCACGCCCAGCTCGCGCGCGATGGCCTCGCCGCCGCCCTGGTGGAAGATGTGGGTCACATGGCCGCAGGACGGGCAGGTGAAACCGCTCATGTTCTCGATCACGCCCAGGATCGGGACCTTGACCTGCTCCATCATCCGCAGCCCGCGGCGCGCGATCTTCAGGCTGACATCCTGCGGCGTGCTGACCACCACCGCGCCCGCCAGCGGGAAGGCCTGCGCGATGGTCAGTTGCACGTCGCCCGTGCCCGGCGGCAGGTCCAGCAGCAGCACGTCCAGCGCGCCCCACTCCACTTGCCGGACGAACATCTGCAGATACTTGGTCACCATCGGCCCGCGCAGGATCGCGGGTTGGTCGTGGTCGGTCAGCATCCCCATCGAGATCACCTTGATCCCGTGCGCCTGTGCGGGGACCACGTGACCGCCGGGCGTCATCGCGGGCTTTTCCGATGGCAACCCGAGGATCCCGGGGATCGAGGGGCCGTAGATGTCGGCGTCCACGATCCCGACCCTCACGCCCGCCTCCGTCATCGCCACGGCGATGTTGGCGGTGACGGTGGACTTGCCGACCCCGCCCTTGCCGCTGCTGATGGCGATCATGCGCGGGGGGGTGGGGGTGTCGGTCATGGGGTCCTCCGGTGGGTGGTTGGCTGACGGGGAACTAGTGATTCCACGCCACCCCGGCAACCGGGCCATGCAACCGGGCCATGCAACCGGGCCATGCAACCGGGCCATGCAACCGGGCCATGCAACCGTGGGCGTCAGGCCCCCAGCGCGCGGTCGAGGTAGCTGTCCACCTTTTCCAGAAAGCCCATCGTGGTCAGCCACGCCTGATCGGGGCCGACCAGCAACGCAAGGTCCTTGGTCATGAACCCGTCCTCGACGCATTGCACGGTGACGCGCTCGAGCGTCTCGGCGAAGCGCAGCAGCTCGGCGTTGTCATCGAGCCGCGCGCGGTGCTTCAGCCCGCCCGTCCACGCAAAGATCGACGCGATCGAGTTGGTCGAGGTCTGCTTGCCCGCCTGGTGCTGGCGGTAGTGGCGGGTGACGGTGCCGTGCGCGGCCTCGGATTCCACCACGCGGCCGTCGGGCGTCATCAGCGCGCTGGTCATCAGCCCCAGCGACCCGAATCCCTGCGCCACCGTGTCGGACTGCACGTCGCCGTCATAGTTCTTGCACGCCCAGACATAGCCGCCCGACCATTTCATCGCGCACGCCACCATGTCGTCGATCAGCCGGTGTTCATAGGTGATGCCGGCGGCCTTGAACGCTTCGGCGAATTCCGCGTCGAACACCTGCTGGAACAGGTCCTTGAAGCGCCCGTCATAGGCTTTCAGGATCGTGTTCTTGGTGGACAGATACACCGGGAACCCGCGCGAGAGCCCGTAATTCAGCGACGCCCGCGCGAAGTCGATGATCGAGGCGTCGAGGTTGTACATCGCCTGCACCACCCCCGCATCGGGAGCGTCGAACACCTCGCGTTCGATCACCGTGCCGTCGGCGCCTTCGAATTTCAGCGTCAGCTTGCCGGCGCCGGGGAAGTGGAAGTCGGTGGCGCGATACTGGTCGCCGAACGCGTGGCGCCCCACGACGATGGGCTGCGTCCAGCCCGGCACCAGCCGCGGCACGTTGCGGCAGATGATCGGCTCGCGGAAGATCACGCCGCCCAGGATGTTGCGGATCGTGCCGTTGGGCGAGCGGTACATGCGCTTCAGCCCGAACTCCTCGACCCGCGCTTCGTCGGGGGTGATGGTGGCGCATTTGATGCCGACTCCGTGCTGCGCGATCGCGTGGGCGGCGTCGATGGTGATCTGGTCGTCGGTGCGGTCGCGTTCCTCGATGCCCAGATCGTAATAGTGCAGATCCACGTCCAGATAGGGCAGGATCAGCTTTTGCTTGATGAAATCCCAGATGATGCGGGTCATCTCGTCGCCGTCGAGTTCGACGACGGGGTTGTGCACCTTGATCTTGGTCATGGCCGGCTCCGCTGGTGGCAGGGTATGCGGGCCTCATAGCGCAGATGCGCCCCACGGGGAAGCATTGTATGCGGTTGTATACAAATTTGTGTGACAGGGACGTGCCCCGCGTTCCCGCGCATGGGTCGGACTGTCGCGGGCTGCTGCCCGCGCCTCACTCCGGCAGCGCCCCGACCGCGGCCAGACCGTCGAGCACGAACTGCACCGACAGCGCCGCGAGCAGCATGCCCAGAAGCCGCGTCACCACCATTGTGCCGGTGCGCCCCAGCGCGCGCTCGATCAGCCCGGCGGCCAGGAACAGCACGAAGCACAGCGCCACCACGCCCAGCATGATCAGGTTCACCGCCACGATCGCGCCCCAGTCGCGCCCGGCCTGGTTGATCAGCAGGATCATCGCCGCCATCGCCCCCGGCCCGGCGATCAGCGGCATGGCGAGCGGGAACACCGACGGGTCCTCGACCGCGTCCGAATGCCCTTCGCGCCGCCGCGTGCGGCGGTCGAAGAGCATGTCGAGCGCGGTCAGGAACAACAGCACCCCGCCGCCGATCTGGAACGCGGGCATCGAGATGCCGATGAAGCGCAACAGATCCTCGCCCACCAGCCCGAAGACCAGCAGCAGCCCCGCGGCAATCACGCACGCCCGCAGCCCCGCCGCGCGGCGCTGCGCGCTGCTCATCCCCTGCGTCAGCGCCACGAACAGCGGCGCCAGGCTGACCGGGTCGATCACCACCAGCAGGGTGACGAAGGCGGCGATCAGGAAGGTGGGATCGGGCATGATGCTTCCCTGAGGTTGCGGGCGCGGCTCAGCCGGTTGCCCCTTCCAGCCGTTCCTGCGCCTTGAGCCACAGATCCTCGGCACGGCGGGTGGCGGTTTCCAGCTCGGCGAACTTGGCCTGCCACTGGCGCAGGTCGTTGATGCGGGCGGGGTCGTAGAGCTCGGGCTCGGCGAGCTTCTTCGACAGCCGCTCGTGCATCTCGGCAAGCTTTTCCAGCCGCGCCTCGCATTTGCGGACCTCGGCCTGCAGCGCGCTGCGCGAGGGGGGCGCGGGGGCCTCGGGCGCGCGCTCGGCGCGGGCGCGGCGGGTGGTGGCGGGCTCGCCCGTGGGGGCCAGCAGGTGCTGGCGGTAGCTGTCCAGATCGCCGTCATAGGGCGCCACG
>PUOA01000141.1 GCA_003551925.1 Paracoccaceae bacterium | reverse complement strand
GACTTGGACGAAAAACAGCCCCGCCAGCGCGGGGCTTTTTCTTTGCGGGGGAACGTTTGGGGTAACAGATCGCCCCGCGTGATTCATGGCGCTGCATCACGCAACCGTGAACAGGCTACGCAGCTATATTCGAGCTGCGCTCGACCCACTCCGGCCTATACGCGCGCAACACGGCTTGCGGCTCCACCTGCGCCAGCGCGCAGACGGTGTGAAAGTCGCGTGAGCCTATCCAGCCCGAATCGTGGACCTTGGCCCGGATTTCGGGGCCAAGGGCACGGCTTTCGCGCGCGCGGAGGCGTGCCCGCGCGCCGCTTCCCGTGGGGAAAAACGGATGGCAGGCGGGGTCAGCCCTGCGCGTCCAGCGTTTCCAGAAAGTGTTCGAGCCAGTGGATCGTGTAGTCGCCGCGCAGGATGTCGTCCTGTTCCAGCAGCGCGAAGAACAGCGGCACGGTCGTGTCCACGCCGTCGACGATCAGTTCGCCCAGCGCGCGGCGCAGGCGGGCCAGCGCTTCGGGGCGGTCGCGGCCGTGCACGATCAGCTTGGCGATCAGGCTGTCGTAATGCGGCGGGATCGTGTAGCCGCCGTAAAGCGCCGAATCCATCCGCACGCCAAGCCCGCCGGGGGCGTGAAAGGTGTTGACCAGCCCCGGGCAGGGGCTGAAGCGGGGCAGCTTCTCGGCGTTGATGCGCACCTCGACCGCGTGGCCCTGCGGGCTGAGTTCGGCCTGCGCGAAGGAAAGGGGCTTCCCGGCGGCGACGCGGATCTGTTCGCGCACCAGATCGACGCCGAACACCGCTTCGGTCACCGGGTGTTCCACCTGCAACCGGGTGTTCATCTCGATGAAGTAGAATTCCCCGTCCTCATAGAGGAATTCGATCGTTCCGGCGCCGCTGTAGCCGATGCGGGCCACGGCCTCGGCGCAGGTCTGGCCGATGCGCGCGCGCGTTTCGGCGTCGATGGCGGGGCTGGGGGCTTCTTCCAGCACCTTCTGGTGGCGCCGCTGGAGCGAGCAGTCGCGTTCGCCCAGATGCACGGCGCCGCCCTTGCCGTCGCCGAAGACCTGGATCTCGATATGGCGCGGGCGGCCCAGGTATTTCTCGATATAGACATCGGCGTTGCCGAAGGCGGCCTTGGCCTCGGCGCGCGCGGTGCGAAACGCCTGGTCGAGATCCGCCGCGCTGCGCGCCAGTTTCATGCCGCGCCCGCCGCCGCCGGCGGTGGCCTTGACGATCACCGGAAAGCCGATCTCGGACGCCACCGCGCGCGCGGTCTCCAGATCCGGCACGCCGCCATCCGAGCCCGGCACGCAGGGCACGCCCAGCGCCTTCATGGTCTCCTTGGCGGTGATCTTGTCGCCCATCATGCGGATATGCTCGGCCGAGGGGCCGATGAAGGTCAGGCCGTGATCCTCGACCACCTGCACGAACTGGGCGTTTTCCGACAGGAAGCCATAGCCGGGATGGATCGCCTCGGCGCCCGCGATCTCGCAGGCGGAAATGATCGCCGGGAAATTGAGATAGCTCTGCGCCGAGGGCGGCGGGCCGATGCAGATGGCCTCGTCGGCCATGCGCACATGCATCGCGTCGGCATCGGCGGTGGAATGCACCGCGACCGAGCCGATGCCCATCTCGCGGCAGGCGCGGATCACGCGGAGCGCGATCTCGCCGCGGTTGGCGATCAGGATCTTGGTGAACATTGCGCCCGCCCGTTATTCGAGGATCACCAGCGGCGCGCCATACTCCACCGCGCTGCCATCGGTGACGAGGATCCGCTTCACGGTGCCCGCGTGTGGCGCGGGGATGTGGTTCATGGTCTTCATCGCCTCGATGATGAGCAGCGTCTCGCCCTCGGCGACCTGAGAACCGATGCTCACGAAGGGATCGGCTCCGGGCTCGGCGGCCATGTAGGCGGTGCCGACCATGGGCGAGGTCACCGCGCCGGGATGGCGCGCGGGATCGTCGCCGCGCTCGCCGCCTGCCTCGTCGCCGCGCCGCTGGGCGCGCGGGGCGGCCGGCGCCGGGGCGGATTCGGCGGCGACGGGCGCCGGCACGGGCTGGCCGGGCACGGGCGCGGGCATGCGCGAGACGCGGACATTCAGGCTGTCCTTCTCGCCGTATTCGCGCTTGACGTTGATCTCGGTGAGCTCGTTTTCATTCAAGAGCTCTGCAAGCGCCCGGATGAAGGCCACGTCCGCGTCGTTGCGTGTCTCGGTCATGCAGGTCCTCGAAACAGGGAAGCCGGTGCGCGGAACTGGCCGGTTCCGCCGCGATCGAGCGCTGTATACGCCACTGTTTCCGGCGTGTGAAGGCAGGTTTTCGAACCCGTGAAGGCCGCCGCTTTCGTCCGCACCCCGCGCGCCGGGATTTCCGGGCCCGGCACCGCGATTCCGGGTGCGCGGCGCGTGGCCCTTGTGTAGGCTCGCCACGGGTCGGAGGAGCGATGCCGGGATCGAGGCTCATCGGGACGCGGATACGGGCGCAGCGGCTGTCGCGCGGGCTGCGGCAGGCCGATCTTGCGCGCGCGGTGCAGGTCTCGCCGTCCTATCTGAACCTGATCGAACACAACCGCCGCAATGCGGGCGCCGAGTTGGTCTCGGCCATCGCCCGCGCGCTCGATGTCGCGCCCGACACGCTGCTCGATGGCCGCGAGAGCGAGACGATCGAGGCCGCCCGCGCCGCCGCCGCCGCCGCCGCCGCCAGCGCGGCCGACCTGGAGCGGATCGAGGAATTCATCGGCCGGTTCCCGGGCTGGGCCGACGTGCTGTCGGCGACGCAGGCGCGGATCGAAGAGCTGGAGGCGACGATCGTGGCGCTGAGCGACCGCATGGCGCATGACCCGTTCCTGCCCGAGGCGCTGCACGAAATCCTGTCGGCGGTCACCGCGGTGCAATCCACCGCCGTGATCCTGGCCGATGACGAGGCGCTGCCCCCCGAATGGTCGCGCAAGTTCCACGCCAACCTGCTGGCGGATTCGGGGCGGTTGGCGGACGGGGCCGATGCGCTGGTGAGCTACCTCGACGCCTCGGCCGCGCGCGAGACCGGGCTGGCCGCACCGCAGGAAGAGCTCGAGGCCTGGCTCGAGCGGCAGGGCTATCACATCGCCGCCGCCGAAGACCCCGCGCCGCCCGACCTGGACGCGCTCGTGCAGGGGCGGATCGAGCTTGCCTCGGACGCCGCGCGCAGCCTGGCGCGGGCGTGGATCGCGCGCGCGCATGCCGACGCGCAGGCGCTGCCGCTGGCGCCCTTCACCGCGGCGGTGGCCGAGTTCGGGATCGCCCCCGACCTGCTGGCTGCGCGCTTCGACGCCCCGCTCGACCGGGTGCTGCGGCGGCTGGCCTCGCTGCCGCCCGACCCGGAACGCCCGGCGCTGGGGCTGGTGCTGTGCGATGGCTCGGGGACGCTCACGCTGCGCCGGCCCATCGACGGTTTTGCGTTGCCGCGCTTCGGGGGCGGCTGCCCGCTCTGGCCGCTCTATCAGGCGTTGCGCGCGCCGCTGCGCCCGATCCGCGCCGAGCTGGTGACCACCGCGCGGATCGCGCACCGCTTCACGGCCTTTGCGGTCGCCGCCCCGCGCGGCCCCGCGCGCTTTGACGCGCCGGAGGTGATCGAGGCTGCGATGCTGCTGACCCCCGCCGCCGCCGCGCCCGCCACCCCCGCCGCGACCGAGGTCGGCCCAAGCTGCCGCATCTGCGCGGCCGCCGGCTGCCCTGCCCGGCGCGAACCGTCGATCCTGTCGGGGGCCGGCGCGAAACCCTGAGGCACGCGCGACGAATTCCTGATACGGCTTTTTGACATGCCCGCCGGAAACCGCAATAGTTGACCCTGCGCAACACCGCGCAGCGTCCCGGGGAGGAACGATGGGCAAGCGGGTGCTGGTGATCGAGGACGAGGCGAATATCTCGGAGGCCATTCGCTACATCCTCTCGAAGGACGGCTGGGAGGTCGACACGCATGCCGACGGCGCCGATGCGGCGGCGCGCGTGAGCGCCGCGCCGCCCGATCTGCTGATCCTGGACGTGATGCTGCCCGGGCGCAGCGGCTACGATATCCTTGACGCGCTGCGCGCCGCCGAGGCGACGCGCGCGCTGCCGGTGCTGATGCTGACTGCCAAGGGCCAGACCGCCGACCGCGAGCGCGCCGCGCGCCACGGCGCCACGCGCTTCATGACCAAACCCTTCGCCAACGCCGACCTGGTCGCTGCCGCGCGCGCGATGATGGCGCCGACATGAGCCGCCGCCCCCAGCCGATGTTCCTGGCGCGCGAGACCTTTCGCCGCCGCCGGCTGATGGATGCGGCGCGGCTGCTGCCCTTTGCCGGGCTGTTCCTGGCGCTGCTGCCGGTGCTCTGGCCCGCCGCCGCGGGCGAGGCGCCGGCAACCGCCACCGAGGCGGTGTATCTGTTCGCGGTCTGGCTCGGGTTGATCGCGGCGGCGGCGCTGCTGGCGCGCGGGCTCGACGCGCTGACCCGCGACACCAAGGGCGAGGACGGCGGCGAAGGACCCTGAGCGATGTCGATCAACCTGCTGGTGCTGGCGTGTCTGGTCTATGTGGCGTTCCTGTTCGCGGTCGCCTTCGCCGTCGAGCGCCGCGCCGACCGCGGGCAGGCGACATGGCTGCGCTCGTCGCTGATCTACACGCTGTCGCTGTCGGTCTATTGCACGGCCTGGACGTTCTACGGCGCGGTGGGCTACGCGGCGCGCTCGGGGCTGGAGTTCATGACCATCTATCTGGGCCCGACGCTGGTCTTCGTGGGCTGGTGGCTGATGCTGCGCAAGCTGGTGCGCATCGGCAAGCAGCAGCGCGTGACCTCGATCGCGGACCTGATCTCGGCGCGCTATGGCAAGTCGAACACGCTGGGCGTGATCGTCACGCTGCTGTGCATCGCCGCCGCCACGCCCTACATCGCGCTGCAGCTGCAATCCATCGCGCTGTCATTTGCGGCCTTCGCGCAGGACCTGCCCGCCGCGCATTTCACCGAACGCCAGGACCTGTTCGCGCTGTGGGTCGCGGTGGGGCTGGCGCTGTTCACCATCCTGTTCGGCACGCGCAATCTGGACGCCAACGAGCAGCACCCCGGCGTCGTCACCGCCATCGCGGTCGAGGCCGTGGTCAAGCTGCTCGCGCTGGTCGCGGTGGGGGTGTTCGTGGTCTGGGCGGTGGCCGACGGGCCGGGCGATATCCTGGGCCGGATCGAGGCCGCTGCGCGGCCCGAATGGCAGATCCAGCCGGGGCGCTGGGTGGGGCTGATCTTTCTGGCGGGCGTGGCGATCATCTGCCTGCCGCGCATGTTTCAGGTCATGGTGGTCGAAAACGCCGACGAACGGCATCTGGCGACCGCGTCCTGGGCGTTTCCGCTGTATCTGTTCGCGATGAGCCTGTTCGTGCTGCCGATCGCGGTGGTGGGGCTGGAGATCATGCCCGAAGGCGCCAACCCCGACCTGTTCGTGATGACGCTGCCCATGACGCTGGGGCAGGACGGGCTGGCGATGCTGGCGTTTCTGGGCGGGTTCTCGGCGGCGACGTCGATGGTGATCGTGTCGACCATCGCGCTGGCCACGATGGTGTCCAACCACATCATGGTGCCGCTGTGGCTGCACCTGCGCGCGGGCGCGACGGCGCGGCGCGGCGACATGCGCGGGCTGGTGCTGAACTCGCGGCGGCTGGCGATCTGCGTGCTGCTCGGCTTCGGCTACGTCTATTACGTGGTCACCGGCGGATCTGCGGCGCTGGCGGCGATCGGGCTGATCGCCTTCGTGGGCGTGGCGCAGATCCTGCCGGCGCTGCTGGGCGCGCTGTTCTGGCGCGCGGCCAACCGCATCGGCGCGGGGCTGGGGATCGGCGTGGGCTTCGCGGTGTGGCTTTACGCGCTGTTCCTGCCCAGCTTCGGGCCGGGGGTGTTCATCTCGGCGCAGGTGATGGCGGCGGGGCCGTTCGGGATCGACTGGCTGCGGCCCTACGCGCTGTTCGGGGTGGAGATGGACCCGCTGCTGCATGCGCTGTTCTGGTCGCTGACGCTCAACGCGGTGGCGTTCATCGCCGGCTCGCTGCTGGGGTTTCCGCGCCCGCTGGAGCGCGTGCAGGCGGCGCAGTTCGTCAACGCCTTCGACATCCAGGCCGGCACCCGCGGCTGGTCGCAATCGGCGGCCGAGGCCGAGGACCTGCTGGCGATGGCGCAGCGCATCCTGGGCACCGCCGAGAGCCAGCGCTTTTTCCAGAGCCACGCCGGCGCGCAGGGCAAGGCCGGGTTCCTGCCCGACACCACGCCGCAGTTTCTGGACGCGCTGGAGCGCAAGCTTGCCGGCTCGGTGGGGGCGGCGACGGCGCATGCCATGATCGAGCAGATCGTGGGCCGCGCGATGGTGTCGGTCGAAGACCTGATGGCGGTGGCGTCCGAGACCGCCCAGATCATGGAGTATTCCAGCCAGCTCGAGGCCAAGTCGGCCGAGCTGGAGCGCACCGCGCGTCAGCTGCGCGAGGCCAACGACATGCTCACCAAGCTCAGCGTCCAGAAGGACGCGTTCCTGAGCCAGATCAGCCACGAGCTGCGCACGCCGATGACCTCGATCCGCGCGTTTTCCGAAATCCTGATGGATGCCGAGGGGATGTCCGACGACGATCAGGTGAAATATGCCCGCATCATCCATGACGAGACGATCCGCCTCACAAGGCTGCTCGACGATCTGCTGGACCTGAGCGTGCTGGAGAACGGGCAGGTCAACCTGGACGTGCAGCGCGCGCGGCTGGGCGATCTGCTGGACCGCGCGGTGCTGGCATCGAATTCGGTCCGGCCCGGGCGCGACTTCGTGATCCATCGCGATCCGGCCGCCGAGGCGGTGGAGGTGGAGACCGACACCGGACGGCTGGCGCAGGTGTTCATCAACGTGCTGTCCAACGCGCGCAAGTATTGCGACGCCGAACACCCGGTGATGACGATCTCGGTGGCACGCGACGGCGGCATGATCGAGGTCGACTTCGCCGACAACGGATCGGGGATTCCGTCCGACAAGCAGGCGTTGATCTTCGAGAAATTCGCGCGGCTGACCGACCAGATGCAGGCCGGGGGCGCGGGGCTGGGCCTGGCGATCTGCCGCGAGATCATGCACAACCTGCAAGGCGAGATCGCCTATGTGCCGGGGCAGGGGGGGGCGGCGTTCCGGGTGCGCTTCCCGCAGCGGCTGGAGACCGAGGCGCCCGCGCGCGCGCTGTCTGCGGCGTGATCGCGGGATGGCGGGCCGGGGAGGGGGGCTCTCGAGCCCCCCGCGTCCTGCGGACGCCCCCCCGAGGATATTTTCGTCAGGATGAAGGGGAGGTCAGGACCGGGTGCCGGCGAAGCGCGCGGCCCAATCGGCGCGCTGGTCGTCGGTGATCTTGGCAAAGAGCGTGTCGGGGACGGTGAAGGCGTGGCCCGGGGGCAGGGTGGCGAGCGCCGCGGCGATGTCTTCGGGCCAGGACCAGTCATTGCAATCGAGCGCATCCATGAGACGCTTCGCGGCGTCGGGCAGGAAGGGCTGCGAAAGCACCGCGTAGAGCCGGATCAGGTTGAGCCCCATGCGGATCTGCATGGCGGCGGTGTCGGGGTCGGACTTGATCGTGGACCACGGCGCGGCGTCCTGCAGGTATTCGTTGCCCAGCACCCACAGCGCGCGCAGCTCGGCCGCCGCGCGTCGGATGGCGATGGCATCCATCGCGGCCTCGTAGCGCGTCAGCCCGGCCTGGAGTGCGGCGGTCAGCTCCTGCGCGCGGGGGTCAGGGGCGGCGCCTTCGGGGACCGTCTCGCCGAAGCGGGTGCGGCAGAACTTGGTCACGCGGGAGACAAAATTGCCCAGCACGTCGGCGAGGTCCTTGTTGACGCCGGCCTGGAAGCTCTCCCAGGTGAATTCGCTGTCGCCGCTTTCGGGGGCGTGGCTGAGCAGCCACCAGCGCCAGTAATCGCCGGGCAGCAGCTCGAGCGCCTGATCCATGAACACGCCACGCCCCTGGCTGGTGGAGAACTGCCCGCCGTCATAATTGAGATAATTGAACGACTTGATGTAGTCCACGAGCTTCCACGGCTCGCCCGATCCCATCAGCGTGGCGGGGAAGCCCAGCGTGTGGAAGGGCACGTTGTCCTTGCCCATGAACTGGATGTAGCGCACGTCATCGGCGCCCTCGTCGGTGCGCCACCAGCGGCGCCAGTCGGCGTCCGGGAGGCCATGGGCTTCGGCCCATTCGGCGGTGGCGGCGATGTATTCGATGGGCGCGTCGAACCAGACGTAGAAGACCTTGCCCTCCATGCCGTTCCAGGGCGCGCCGTCGAATTGTGCGGGGATGCCCCAGTCGAGGTCGCGCGTGATGCCGCGGTCCTGCAGCCCGTCGCCGTCATGCAGCCATTTCTTCGCGATCGAGGTGGTCAGCACCGGCCAGCCGCTCTGGCGGTCGATCCAGGCATCGAGCCGCTCGCGCAGGGCCGACTGGCGCAGGAACAGGTGGCGGGTCTCGCGCACCTCGAGGTTGGTGGCGCCGGAGATCGCCGAGCGCGGGTTGATCAGATCGGTGGGGTCGAGCTGCTTGGTGCAGTTCTCGCACTGGTCGCCGCGGGCGTTTTCATACCCGCAGGCGGGACAGGTCCCGGTGATGTAGCGGTCGGGAAGGAAGCGGCCGTCGGCGGGGGAATAGACCTGCTCCTCGGCAACCTGTTCGATCAGCCCCGCGGCGCCCAGCCGTGCGGCCAGATGCTGCGTGAGCGCGGCGTTCTGTGGACTGGAGGAGCGGCCGAAATGATCGAAGCTGAGCCCGAAGCCGCGGGCGAGGCCCTCCTGCACCGCGTGCATCCGGGCGCAGTAGTCGGCGACCGGTTCGCCGGTTCGGGCGGCGGCGAGCTCGGCGGGCGTGCCGTGCTCGTCGGTGGCGCAGATGAACATCACCTCGTGGCCGCGCGCGCGCATGTAGCGCGCATGCAGGTCGGCGGGCAGCTGGCTGCCCACCAGATTGCCCAGATGCTTGATCCCGTTGATGTAGGGCAGCGCCGAGGTGATGAGGAACCGCGCCATGAGACATCCCTTCTTCGTGGCCTGTGGCGCCTGCTGTAGCGCAGCGCCGCGCGGGGGACCAGCCCCGGCGGGGGGTCACAGCGGCTGGATCACCCGCATCGCGATCGCGCGCGCCACCGCCTGCGGCGTGGTCAGCGCGCACAGCTTCTCGCGCGCCGAGCGGATGTGCACCTCGACCGTGCGCTGCGAGATCCCGAGGATGTCGGACACATCGGCCTGCGTCTTGCCGGCGGCGATCCATTGCAGCACCTCGCGCTCACGCGAGGACAGCGCCGGCGTGCGCAGCGCGCGCATGGTCAGCCCCGAGCGCATCACCGCATCATGCACATGCGCCGCGACGCCCTGCAGATCGCGCATCACGTGGCGCTTGAGCTTGCCCCATTCGTCGCGCGGGCAATCGCGGGTGACGCTGAGCATGCCCAGATCGCCATAGGGGCCGCGCACCGGAATCGTCAGCCCCTGCGCGCTGATGCCGAAATCGCGCGCGTTGCCGAACACGCTCTGGAACGCGCGGGTCTTTTCCAGCCGCGACCAGTCCACCGGGGCGACCGAGCGCGCGGCCACAGCCAGCGTGGGGTCGATGCTCTGGAAGCCCTGCGCGACGTAATGCGCCTTCCACGCGGCGGGGTAATTGACGAAGCCGTGCATCGAGCGGTCGGCGGGGTTGATGCCGGCATAGGCGGCGTAATCGAACGCGAAGCGCTCGCACAGGGTATCGAGAAACCCCGTGACCGGGGTCTCTTCGATCGGGACCGAACCGAGGTCGAAGACTTTCAGCGCCGCATCTCCTGTTCGGGCCGTTTCGGGGGCCCGCTCTCCGAAGAGTTGCAATCTAGCAGAGGACGCGCCCGATGTGCACCTCTCAGTGCGCCGCGAGGTGTTGATATGGACCATCGCCGCGATAGGCGTTATGCAGACTGTGCGGCGCAGGGTGCGCCGGTCCAGCTGCGAGGCGATCCATGAATTTCCTGCTCCGGCTCCTGACCTGGTGGAACAGCCAGACGCTCGGCACGCAGTTCTTCACCTGGCGCAACGGTGTGCTGGTGGGCGAGGACGATCAGGGCAATCGCTTCTACCACAGCCGCGACGGCAAGAAGCGCTGGGTCATCTACAACGGCGAGACCGAGGCAAGCCGCATCGCGCCCGACTGGCACGGATGGCTGCATCACACCTGGGACACCCCGCCGTCGGAAGCGCCACTGCCGCACAAGAGCTGGGAGCGCCCGCATCAGGAGAACCTGACCGGCACCGCGATGGCTTATGCGCCGACGGGCTCGATCCGCCGCACGAGGCCCGAAGAACGCCGCGATTATGAGCCCTGGACGCCCGAGTGACCGACGCGTGATGCCTGCCGAGCGCATCACATCGCGCCACGGCGCGACCCAAGGCACCCGGCGCGCGGGCCGTGCCGGATGGCGTCGCACGGTGACAGTGACGGCGGCGGCGGCGGCGGCGGTGCTGGCGTTGTGCCTCGCTGTCGGCCCCGCACCGGCCGAGGTGGTGGCGCAGGCCCCGGGCGCGGTGCTGCGCGGGCTCGACAAGATCGCCGGCGCCAGTGTCGATCTGGAGCTGCGCACCGGCGAGACGGCGAGCATGGGGCCGCTCGCGATCACGCTGGCCGAGTGCCGCTACCCGGCGGGCGACCCCGCGTCGGAGGCATTCGCGTGGGTCACCATCCGCGACACCCGCCGCGAGAACGTGCTTTTCGACGGCTGGATGATCGCGTCGAGCCCGGCGCTCAACGCGCTCGACCACGCCCGCTACGATTTCTGGGTGCTGAGCTGCAAGACCTCCTGAACGGGCGGGGTGCCGGCGTAGCGGTGGAAATCGGCGTCGTGGCGCAGCGCGTCGGCCAGCAGCGCATGATAGCGCGCGCGCGGGATCTCGACGGCGCCAAGGCTTTCCATATGCGCGGTCAGGAACTGCGTGTCGAACAGCCGGAACCCGCCCGCGCGCAGCCGGTGGCACAGGTAGACCAGCGCCAGCTTCGAGCCATCGGTGCGCGCTGAAAACATGCTCTCGCCGAAAAACGCCGCGCCCTGCGCCAGCCCATAGACCCCGCCGCGCAGCCCGTCGGCGTCGTGGATCTCCAGCGAATGCGCGTGGCCCTGGGCGTGGAGCGCGCAGAACAGCTCGAGGATGCTGTCGTTGATCCAGGTCTCGCGCCGCGCGGCGCAGGCGCGCATCACCGCCTCGAACGCGGTGTCGATGCGCACCTCGAAGCGGCCGCGCCGGATGCGCCGCGCCAGTGAGCGCGAGACGTGAAGGCCGTCCAGCGGCAGGATGCCCCGGCGCTGCGGGTCGAGCCAGAAG
>PUOA01000016.1 GCA_003551925.1 Paracoccaceae bacterium | reverse complement strand
GATGAGATTGGAGCCCGGGCCCATCATGGCCGCGCGGATGCCCTCGCGGTCGATGGCGTGGTTGATTGCCCGGCGCACGCGCACGTCCTGCAGCGGGGTCTCGCCGCCGCGTCCGGCTGCATCCATGTTGATGAAGCCGAAGCGCAGCAACTCGCCCGAATCGACGGCGATGCCGTCGACCTGCTCCAGCCGGGCGCGCGCATCGGGGGGCACGCGCCAGATCCAGTCCAGATCGCCGGTCATCAGCTCGACAGCCTGGGTGTTGAATTCGCCGATGCGGCGGAATTCCAGCGTGCCGATCGAGGGCTGGCCCTTGGCACCCCCGAAATAATCGTCGAACTTCTCCATCACGATGCGGTCGCCCGCCGACAGCTCGGTCACCTGGTAGGGCCCGGTGCCGATGGGCGCGCGCGACATGCCGTCGGGGCCGACCTCGGCGTAATACGCCGCCGGATAGATGGGCAGCATGTTGACGAGATAGTCCATGATCGGCGGGAACGGCTCGGAGAGCAGCAGCCGCACCGTGTAGTCGTCGACCTTCTCGGCGCCGTCGAGGAAGAAGATGTCGCGCGGCAGCGTGTTCGTGGTGACATAGTCGACGGTATAGACCACGTCGTCGGCGGTCAGCTCCTCGCCGTTATGGAACATCACCCCTTCGCGCAGCCTGAACTCGATCGTGGTGTCGTCGATCACGTCCCATGATTCGGCAAGATGAGGGACATACTCGCCCGTCTCGGGGTCCTTGTAGACCAGCCCGTCCCAGATATGGAACGACAGCACGATGCCTTCGCGGTTCGTGTGCTGATAGTAGTCGATGCTGGACGGCAGGCTGTCGGACGCCCAGCGCAGCGTGTCGTCTTCCGGGCCGGCCTTGGCGAGCGTGCCGACCGCCGCGACAGCGGCCGCCATGCAGCTTGCCCCGATTGCAGAACGGATCATTGATGTTCTCCCTGTCATGCGTCGCTCCACGAGCGCGCCCTGCCCTTTTCGGGCCGTTTGGCGCCGAGATCGCCCCGGCTGCGCCACCTTCCAGCCACGACACCGACCGAAGCCGAAGCCGAAGCCGAGATGCACTTCGGGCACGACGCCTGTTTACAAGTGCTCTCTTTGCACTATGAATTCATAATGAAAGGCTACGCCGTTACGTCAACCCCGAAATTTCCTGGAGGCCGGCTTCGTGCCAGACAATCGTCTCGACAGCTCAGCCACACAAAGACTGCGCGCGCATGTCGGGGGCGACGTCCTCGCCGATCGCTTCGATCTCGGGCGGTATGCGACCGATGCGTCACATTACCAGGTGTTCCCGCGCGCTGTCGTCATCGCGCGCAGTATCGAGGATGTCCGCAACACGCTGGAAATCAGCGCCGACGCCGGGTTGCCGCTGACCGTGCGGGGCGGCGGCACCTCGCAGAATGGGCAGACAATCAACGAGGGCGTGGTGGTGGACACCTCGCGCCATCTCAATCGCTTGCTGGAGGTGGACGCCGAGGCGGCCGAATGCGAGGTCGAACCGGGCATCGTGCTTGACGAGTTGAACCGGCAGCTCGCCCCCTACGGCCTGTGGTATCCCGTCGACATCTCGACCTCTTCGCGCGCCACGCTGGGGGGCATGGCCGGAAACAACTCCTGCGGCGGGCGCTCCTTGCGCTACGGCACGATGCGCGACAACACCCTCGCCATCAGCGCTTTGCTCGCCGACGGCACGAGCCAGCGCTTCGACACCACCAACCAGCCTTGCGATGGCAGCGGGCTGGTCGGCGACATGCTCGAGCTCGGCAGGCGCGAGGCCGAGGAGATTCGCGCGCGCACCCCGCAGGTCCAGCGCCGGGTCGGTGGCTACGGACTGGATGCGCTGCTGCCAGAGCGGGCGCCCAACAACCTGGCCCATCTTCTGGTCGGTTCGGAAGGCACGCTGGCCTTCACCGAGCGGCTGCGGCTCAAGCTGTCGCCGTTGATCAGCGAAAAAGTCGCGGGCGTGTGCCATTTCGGCACATTTCACGCCGCGATGGAGGCTGCCCAGCACATCGTTGCCCTCGACCCGCTCGGGGTCGAACTCGTCGATCAGACCATGATCTCGCTGGCACGCGACATCGAGATGTATCGCCCCACCGTGGAGCAGGTCATCCGCGGGGAACCCGCCGCCGTGTTGATCGTCGAATTCGCCGAGACCGGTCCGGAGAACGAGGTGCGCCTTCGCCGCCTCGCCGAGATGATGGGCGATCTCGGCCATTCCTGGGACGGGCGCGGGCCGCGTTGGGGTGGGGTTGTCCCGGTGCGTGATCCGGCGCTTCAGGGGGCGCTGGGCGAGGTCCGCAAGGGCGGGCTGAACATCATGATGTCCATGAAATCCGCCGGGAAACCCGTATCTTTCGTCGAGGACTGCGCGGTCCCGCTGGAGCATCTGGCCGAGTACACGGCCCGGTTGACCGAGATATTCGAATCCCACGGCACCTCGGGCACATGGTATGCCCATGCTGCGGTCGGTTGCCTGCATGTGCGTCCGATCCTCAATCTCAAGCTCGACAAGGATCTCTCTGCGATGCGGAGCATCGCCGAGGAAGCATTCGAGCTGGTGCGTCGATTCAAGGGCTCGCATTCGGGCGAACATGGCGACGGAATCGTCCGATCGGAGTTTCACGAAGCGATGTTCGGAACGCGGATGGTCGGCAATTTCCTGTCCGTGAAGGACAGGTTCGATCCGAAGCGCCTGCTGAACCCCGGGCGCATCGTCGAGCCGCCGCGAATGGATGATCGCGACCTGCTGCGATTCCACCACGGCTATGACGACAGCGACCATGTGCCCGCGCTGGACTGGTCGGCGTATTCGGGCGGGGCCGGCGGACTGCAGGGCGCCGCCGAGATGTGCAACAACAATGGCGCGTGTCGCAAATTGCTGGGCGGGGTGATGTGCCCGTCATTCCGCGCCACGCGAAACGAGCGTGACAGCGTGCGCGGGCGGGCGAACACCCTGCGCCTGGCGCTCTCGGGCCAACTGGGACGCGACGCGCTGTCATCTGACGAGATGGCGGCGGCGATGGCACTCTGCGTCGGGTGCAAGGCGTGCCGCAGCGAATGCCCGACCGGGGTCGATATGGCCCGCATGAAGATCGAGGTTCAGGCTGCGCGGGTCGCTCAGAAGGGGCTCGACATGCGGTCCAGGGCGATTGCCTATCTCCCGCGCTACGCCGGGGTGGCGCGAGCGCTTCGCCATTTCCTCAACCCCGCGATGCGACTGCCGGTCGCTGGCGGCATGGTGCGCAGGATGCTGGGGTTCTCGTCGCGGCGACAGCTGCCGCAATGGGCCCGCCCCGTGCGCATGTCGTCCGCCCCGGAGGCCGCGGCCAACCCCGACGCCCCCCGCGTCGCCCTGTTCGCCGACAGTTTCAACGGCAACTTCGAGCCCGAGGTGATCGAGGCCGCCCATCGCGTTCTGACCGCCTGCGGATACCGGGTCGAACTGATCCGCCCCCCCGGTGGCGGGCGGGCGCTGTGCTGCGGGCGGACTTTTCTTGCGACCGGGTTGGTCGAACAGGCCAGGGCAGAGGCGCGGCGCAGCATCGAGGCGCTGCTGCCTCTTGCGACAGCCGGTGTGCCGATCGTGGGGCTTGAGCCGAGTTGCCTGCTCACCTTCCGCGACGAGTTGCGCGCGCTGCTTCCCGGGCCCGAGGCCGAGCAGGTCGCCGCGAGGACCCGATTGTTCGAGGAGTTTCTGGCCGAAGAGATCGCGCAGGGGCTCATCATGCCGCTGCGCTCGATGCCCGCGCGGGCGCATCTGCACGGGCATTGTCACCAGAAATCCTTTGGCGCGATGCCGGCGACCGAGCGCGTTCTGCGCAGCGTCCCCGAGCTCGAGGTCAGCGTTATCGCCTCGAGTTGCTGCGGCATGGCTGGTGCCTTTGGTCTGCAGGCCGAGACCGAAGCCATCTCGCGCCAGATGGGTGAGGCCGCGCTCGCCCCTGCGATCCGCGCGGCTGCGCCCGAGGATCTCATCGTCGCCGATGGCAGTTCCTGCCGACAGCAGATCGCGCATCTGACTGGCCGCGAGGCCCGCCATGTGGCACAGGTGCTCGCCGATGCCCTGCTCAGCAATGATTAGAGAGAAACGAGAAAGCCAATGCCGACCATCCCGCATTCCAAGGCACGACCGATTGAGCGTCGCTCGCTGCATGAAGAACTGTTGGTCCAGTTGCGCAGCCTGATCACCGACGGCACGCTGCGCCCCGGAATGAAGGTGCCCGAACGCGAGCTTTGCGAACGCTTCGGCGTCTCGCGCACACCGCTACGAGAGGCCCTGAAGGTGCTGGCCGTCGACGGCACCGTGATCCTGACACCAAATCGCGGCGCGACCATCGCCGAAGTCACGCTTGAAGAACTCGACGAGGCCTTTCCCGTAATCGGCGCGCTCGAGGCGCTGGCGGGCGAAATCGCCTGTCAGAAGATCACCGAGGCCGAACTGGTCGAGATCCGCGCGTTGCATGACGAGATGGTCAAGCACTGGAAAGCCGGCGCAGCGCAGGAATACTTTCACTGCAACCGCCGCATTCACGAGATGATCATGTCGGCCACGCGCAATTCTTGCCTGCAGAGCCACTATTCGACGCTTGCCATGCGCATCTCGAATATCCGCTACGTGGCGGGGATCGACCCCGAGCGCTGGCGCCAGGCAATCGAAGAGCATGAAGCCATGCTCGCAGCCCTTGAGGCGCGCGACGGTGCAGAGCTTGCACGGATACTGCGCGCCCATCTTGTCAACAAACTGGAGACGGTGCGCAGCTGGCTGGAACGGCAGTGAGCACCGATCGAGCCGGCACCATGTCGACGGGCCGAGCGCCAGGGCGAAACCACTTTTCAGAGCAGGAAAAGGACACCGCGTAGCACCATGGCCCGTTTCGACAGTGAAGATATCGCCCAACAGATCGTGCGCTGGGTCTCTTGCGAAAGCCCCAGCCGCGACATCGCTGCGGTCAACCGCATGCAGGACATCGTCGAGGCCGATCTCGCCGCTCCCGGCATCGAGATCTCGCGCATTGCCGGCGGTGACGGCAAAGCGGATGTCGTCATGGGCCGGGCAGGACCGGCCAACAACCAGCCCCCCGTGCTTGTGCTGAGCCATATCGACACGGTCCATCCGATCGGCACGATCGAGCGCGATCTGCCAATTCGTCGCGAGGGCGAGCGCCTCTACGGCCCCGGCACGCTGGACATGAAGGGTGGCGCGGTGATGGGGCTTGCCGCATTTCGCGCGGCGGTGGCCGATGATGCCCTGCGCCGCCCCATCATCTACATGTTCACTCCCGACGAGGAGATCGGCGCCATCCATTCGCGGGGACTGATCGAACAGATGGCCCAAGGGGTGGGCCATGTGCTCGTCACCGAGCCGGCCCGCCCCGGCGGGCGGGTGGTAACCGCGCGGCGCGGTTCGGGCCGTTTCGACGTGCACCTGCGCGGCATTCCCGCGCATTCGGGCTCCGGGCAGGATGTCGGGCGCAGCGCGATCCGCGAAGCGGCCCATCAGATCCTGCGCATCGAGGCCGCCGCCGACCGGGACCGCGGGATCAGCGTGACGGTCGGCCTCATGAAGGGGGGCACGGCCTCGAACACCATCCCCGAACACGCGTGGTTCAATGTCGATTTTCGCATTACCCATCCAGAGGATGCAGAGCGGATGGAGGCTCTGGTCCGCGGGCTGGAGCCGGTCGACCCCGATGTAGAGATCACCGTCGAGGGGTGCATCACGCGTCCGCCCTATCAGAAGAGCCCCGAGATCGCGGCCTTGCATGCGCGTGTGCAGGAGATCGGATCCGAACTCGGCCTGCCTCTTGACGAGCTGCCGCTGGCCGGCGGCGGCTCGGACGGAAACTTCACCGCCGCGATGGGCATTCCCACGATGGACGGTCTGGGGATCGAGGGAGCTGGAGCACACACGTTGGACGAGCACGCGATCATCACCTCCGTGGGGCTGCGCACCGAGCTGATGTATCGGCTCCTCACTCGACTGTGAGGCGCCGCGCGCCGCGTCTGCCGCGTCGGGCGCGGGTGGTCCGGCAGGCGTCGCGACGGCCATGGCGGCGGGCACGATGAGAGCACCGGCCCACCTCACCGGCCTTGCCCGGGTTCTGCGCGAGCGTGACTACGCCATCTATTGCTCGGGCAACGCCGTTTCCCTGATCGGGACCTGGGTGCAACGCATCACCACGGGTTGGCTGACCTGGGAGATGACAGGCTCGGGCACATGGCTTGGGCTGATGGCGTTTGCCGACCTCGCTCCGACGGTGTTGATCGGGCCGCTGGCCGGGGCAGTGGCCGATCGCACCGACCGGCTGAGACTGATCCGCATCGGGCAGTTTGTCTGCTTCATTCTCGCGGTCATTCTGTGCATTCTGGCGGTGACCGGGCTTATCGGGATCTTCAGCCTGCTGGCGCTCACGCTCGCCTCTGGGGTTGTGCAAGCCTTCAACCAGCCTGCGCGGCTGTCGCTGATTTCTGCGCTGGTGCCACGTGACAAACTGCCCGGCGCGGTGGCAATCAACTCGATCATCTTCAATGTCGCGCGTTTCGTGGGACCGGCCATTGCGGGGCTGGCAATCGCCACGTCGGGCGTCGGGCTGGCATTCGCGATCAACGCCGCCTCTTTCGCGGTTTTCCTGATCGCGCTGACACGCATTCGCGCGCGCCATCTCGACCGGCCTGAGCGCACGGAAAAAGGGGGGCTGGGTGCAGATCTGGTTGCGGGATTTCGCTACGCCACAGGCCATCCGGGTCTTGCTGCGATGTTCGTGCTGATGATCGCCACATGCCTGGGCGCCCGCCCGGTGGTCGAGTTGCTGCCCGGATTCTCCGATGCGGTCTTCGATGCAGGCGCGACAGGGCTCGCCGTGCTGACCTCCTCGATCGGGGTCGGGGCGATCCTGGGCGGGCTGTGGATTGGCGGACGGCCCGCCCCGGCGCGACTGCCCCAGACAGTTGCGGCAAGTGCGTGCCTGCTGAGTCTCGCGATCCTTGCATTCATCTCGGTCAGCGACATCCGCCTGGCCATCCCGGCGATGCTGGTCTGTGGCTTCGCGATCGCGATCACCGGCATAGGCTCGCAGACGATCATCCACCTTGCTGTCGCATCCGAGATGCGCGGGCGGGTGCTGAGCATGTATGGCGTCGTCTTTCGCGGCGGTCCGGCAGTTGGGGCACTGGCGATGGGCACGGTTTCCGACAAGGTCGGGCTGGCCCTGCCGTTCGCACTGCGGGCGCTGCTGATCCTCGCCGTGGTCGGGTGGCTGCTCGCGCGGCTCGACCGGGTGCGCGCCGCGCTCTCGCTCACCTGACGCCGTAAGTTTGGAGAATCGATGCGAAAAGGCCCCAGCGGGTTCCGCGGGGTGCGCTGCAGAGCTTGTGTCATGTCGTGCATGTGGACCGGCTCAGACCAGCGCAGGGTCTTGCCCGCCCCGCAGCAACTTCGCGATGCTCTCCAGCGCGGCGCGCAAATCCGGCATGAGCGCATTGCCAAGGCACAGGCGAAGCCCGGATGCTTCGGCGCCGGGATCAACCATGAACGCATCAGGCGGGGCCAGGGTGATGTTCAGGCGTGCCGCCGCCAGCACGATGTCGCGTGCGCGTGCTGTCGGCATTGGCACCCAGACATGCAACGCGTCGCGCGTGTTCTCGGGCAGCCACGGTTCCAGGACTTCGCGCGCCAGCGCGCATCGTCGGGCGGCCTCGGTTCGGATCGATGCGGCGATGGACGTGTTCAGCCGCGCGCCCATGGCCTGCGACATGAGCATCGCCGAGAGCGGATTTCCCATCGAGGCCGTCGCCTGCAGCCAGCTGGTGCAGGGCTCGATCATCGCAGGCGGTGTTGCAAGGAAGCCAAGCCGCAGCCCGGGCGCGAGGCTCTTGGAAACGCTGCCGACATGCAGCACGTGATCGGGCGCGCGCTCGGCGAGGCTGGGCAGATCCGGGGGGGCGAACACCGCATCGGCATCATCCTCGATCACCCACAGCCCGCGGGCCTCGGCCAGCTCGGCCAGGCGCTGCCGGCGGTCCTCCGACAGCAGCGCCCCGGTAGGGTTCTGGCTGGACGGGGTCAGATAGACCGCAATCGGCGGCGTCTCGGTGTCGAGCGCGGCCTCGAGCGCCTCGGGCAGCACCCCGTCCCGGTCCAGCGCCAGCGGGATAAGGGAGCGGCCCAGCGAGCGGGCGGCGCGCAGCACGCCGGGATAGGTCAGCTCCTCGACCGCGATCGCACCGGGCGGCAGCGCGCCCATGGCGATGGCGAGGGCATGTTGCGCGCCATTGGTCAGCATCAGTTGCGCGGGCTCGACGCGGATGCCACGATCCTCGGCCAGCTTGCGCGCCATCATCAGCCGATGCTCGGGCAGCCCGGCCGGGGGGGCGTAGCGGGTGAAGGTCTCGGGGTCGATTTCCCGGCCGACTTCGGTGATCAGCGCCGAAAGCGTGCTGGACTGGATGACGGCGGGAGGCAGGTTCACGCTCAGATCCACCGACGCCGGGCGTGCGGGACGCGTCGCATTCACTAACATGCCGCGACCCTTCTCCGACCGGGCCAGTCCGCGCCGTTGCAGCACATCATAGGCCCGCGTCACGGTGCCGAGGCTCAGCCCCAGCTTGTCAGCAACATCGCGATGCGCGGGCAGCCGGTCATCGGGCCCTAACGCGCCCGAAAGAATGTCCTCGGCCAGGGCGCCGACAAGGCGCTCATAGGGGCGGCCGCCTTGGTCAGACAGGCGCGGGGTCCAGTTCGGCCTGGGGCGCATGGCGAGGTCCTGTGCGAGGTCCTGTGCGAGGTCCGGTGAAAGTGTCACATGACACATCGCAGCGCCGCCGGTTGATGTCAAGGGCGGCCACGGATCAGGAGCCTCCGCCGGAACCAGCGACGCGCCTTGCGCTGTGCCTTGCCGCGTGACATGCCGTCACCCTCGAAGACACCGTCGGGCGACTGGAGCGCGAGCCTCTGAAGCTGGAGCGCGAGCCTCTGAAGCCGGAGCCGGTCTCTGGCCCGGTTGGACCAGACCCGCAGCGTGCCAATTATCCAGCCGTGGCGCTGGCGCATCGGCGCCAGGTTCGGATGTTCGGGCGTGGACGCGCCCGCTTCCGGGTGCCGCAGCATTGCGAAGCGCTTTGCGCGCCTGCGCCTGAGACGCTCACGATTCGCCCTCCGACCGCCAGCACAGCTTCGGAAAGCCGCGCCTGCACGCCATCCCGTTGAGGATCTCGAGTAGTCGGCGGGCATCATCGTCGCGCCGGGCCGCGACGGCCGCGCACACTCGCGCATGCAGTTCATCGGCGAGGCGCGCATCAGTCATGCCTATGTCCGAACGCAACTCCGGAGGGATCGCTGCGAAATCATCGAGCGCCGTCGCGCGCAAGCTCCGCGCGCTCGGGGCAAACCAGCGAGAGAGATCGAAGAGCAGCAAGCGTATCATTTCGGCACCTGGTGTATCTATACAATTCAAAAATATAATTGATACACTGGATCGTCAATTGGAATAGTGTATCATTACAAGGCGGCTGCGCAGGAGTATGGGGTGTTGCGGGATCGTTTGCCGGACGGATGCCGGTCGGTTACGTCGTGCTGGCGCCGTTGGCGGCCCCGCCCTGGCCCGTGTTCCCGCCCGCGCCGAAGCGCGCGCGCCAGATCCGCGACAGCGCGGCGCCGCGCTCGTGCTGAAGGCGGAGGGCGTCCTCGGGGGTTATGGGCGGACCTGCGTGACCATTGGCGGCGAGGGTGGCCATTCGTTGCGTGAACCATGCCGTCACCCCGCCCGGCGGGCTGGTGGCGAAACGGGGCCAATCCGGATCTGCCCCGCCCACCCGCCACCGCGATGGCAACGCCGGATCAAGCACCAGCGCGCGCGCCAGACCAATTGCATCGAGCGTGCCGTCACGGAGTGCGGCCTCCGCGTCCTGCCGCCGCCTGAACCCGCCCGTCGCCATGAGCGGCAGCCGGGTGCGCTGCCGCGCCGCGGCTGCGAATTCCAGGAAATACGGGCCCGAGGCCGGACGGTCCGACGCCGCCTTCGCGCCCGGAAAATAGGTGCCGCCGCTGATGTCGATCAGGTCAACGCCGGTGCGGTCGAGCGCGGCCACGACCTCGAGCGCGTCCTCGGGGGCAAGGCCGCCGTCAAGCTGGTCGCTGGCATTGAGCTTCACCGAAAGGGCGGTCGCGGGACGGATGGCCGCGCGCACCGCCTCGACGATGTCGAGCAGCAGCCGCATCCGGTTCGCGATCCCGCCGCCATGGGAATCGCCGCGCCGGTTGAAGAGCGGTGACAGGAACTGGCTGAGCAGAAAACCGTGCGCTGCGTGAATCTGCACGCCCGAGGCGCCCAGGCGTTCGGCATGGCGCGCGGTCGCGGCGAAGTGTGCGGGCAGGGCGCGGATTTCAGGCAGTGTCAGGGCTTCGGCGCGCAGGCCGGGCAGGTCGAGCGCGCTGGGGCCTTTCGGCGTGCCGATGCGCGGCGGTGTCAGCGCCCCCGCATGGCCGAGTTGGAACCACAGCTGCGTGCCGCCCATGTGTCCGGCCGCCGAGAGCGCGGCAAAGGCGCCCGTATCGGAGTGTTCACCGAGGACCAGATTTCCCGGCGCCTCGGGGAATCGAGCATCTCCCTGCACTTCGCCAATGATGGAGACAGCGACCCCGCCCTCGGCCCAGACCCGGTAGAGCCGTGCCTGCGCGGCAGTCGGGTCGCCGCGCCCGTCGCCCAGCGCGTCGGACATGGCGGACTTCACGATCCGGTTCCGGAGCCGCGCGCCATTGGGCAGGTCGAGCGGGGTGAAGAGGTGGGGCGCGCAGGGCATGGCGATCCGGTTCCGTGCTGTTCAGGCGATACAATTCAGGTGATCTTGGCGATGATGCCCCGGAGGGACGAGAGGCTTGATCGTCCAGGCGATGGATCACGCGGCGCGATGGCCCAGCCGCGCTGCGGCGAACGAGGTTTCAGCGGGCGCCTGCCCGCCACCCATCCGGACGGCGCGGACCCGGCAGGGCGAGGTCGAAGGTCTCGACCGCCCCACCACCTTCGTGCAGCGTCGCGGCCAGCCGCTGCAGCAGGCGGCGGACGGTGGGCGCGGCTCCGGGCTGCCGTGCCTGCACCACCACAAGCGCCGTGCGCGTGCCGTCCGAGAGTATCGCGTGCGGGCTCCTCTGCGCGGTCCAGTCGCGGGCGTGAACCCGGCCGGCGGCGTCGACGAAGATCACCTCGCCCGCCGTCAGAGGAGAGATCCCGCTGCCGACGTTCTCGAACATCTCGTCCCCGGCGGCGAGGCGCACATGCAGGGTGCCGTCGATCCGGTCGAGATCGAAAACGGGCGCCCTCAGACCCGCCTCGGCGGCACGCGCGGCGCACAGCCAGGCAACCGGGTGCGAGGAGCCG
>PUOA01000009.1 GCA_003551925.1 Paracoccaceae bacterium | reverse complement strand
CCGGGCGTGGCGATCAGCACGTCAACGCCGCGGTCGATCAGCTTGTCCTGCTCGCCGAAGCTGACGCCCCCGATCAGCAGTGCCTTGGTCAGCTTGGTATATTTGGCGTAGATGTCGAAATTCTCGGCCACCTGCGCGGCCAGTTCCCGGGTGGGCGCCAGCACCAGGCTGCGCGGCATCCGGGCCCGGGCGCGGCCCTTCATCAGCAGCGTGATGAGCGGCAGCGTGAAGGAGGCGGTCTTGCCGGTGCCCGTCTGGGCAATGCCCAGCACGTCGCGCCCCTGCAGGGCGGAGGGGATGGCCTGGGCCTGGATCGGGGTGGGGGTGGTGTAGCCGGCGTCGGCCACGGCCTTGAGGACCGCAGGGTCCAGTGCGAGGGCGGTGAATTGGGTCATGTGCGTCCGTTGGCGGTGGCGTCGCGCCACACGTGGCCTGCGCGGCGTCGGGCCGCGCGATGGTTTGGGACGCTGATGACCGGGCGCCCCGGCGAACACCGGCGCCGAATGCGCCGGATGGCGTGCAGATAGTGGAAAGAGGCCCGCAGGTCAATCTATACAGGGCTCGCGCGGTGTCGCCGCCGGACTGTCCTGGCACCGGTCCCGCGCGAAGACGCCCTGGGAGCCCCGCATGTCCGCCCCCGAACCCAGCCAGACCCGCGCTGTTGTCGCTCCCGGCCAGCGCGCCGACGCGGCCATGCGCGAGATCTTCCTCACCTGTGCGACGGATTTCGACCGCCATCTCCGGCTTTTGATGCGCAGCGACGACCCCGAAGGCCCGCACGGGGCAAGGGTGGCCCTGCGACGGCTGCGCACCGCGTTGCGGGCCTTCCGCCCGATCCTGCGGCGCAAGGTCGCCAGGCCGCTCCGGCAGGAGGCGCGGGCCCTGTTCCGGGCGCTTGGCCCGCTGCGCGATGCCGATGTGCTGGCCGGCGAGATCGCCACGGGCGACGGGGCGGAGGCGCTGGCCGTGCGGGCGGCGCGGCTGCGCGGCGAGGCCCGCGCGGCGCTGGAGGCCGCGGGCGCCGACGGCTTCGCGGATCGGGTTGCGGCGCAGTGTGCCGGCAAGGGTTGGCGGCGGCGCGGCGTGCGGCGGCTTGCCGCCGGCCCGGTGGAAGATCTGGCCGCGCAGGCATTGAGCGACGCCCGGGCGCGGGTCGGCAGCCACGGCAAGCACGTCGCGAAGATGACGACCGAGGACCGTCACGGCTTTCGCAAGGACCTCAAGGGGCTCCGGTATCTCACGGATTTCTTTGCGCCGCTGTGGCCCGGCAAGCGTCAGCGCCGGTTTCTCGCCGGGCTCAAGCGGCTGCAGGACGCCCTCGGGACGCTCAACGATCTGGCGGTTGCCGAGGCGCAGTTGGTCGAGAGCGGTGCGGACGTCCGGGCCCGGCTGGCGGAAGAGGCACTTGCCACCGCCGACGCGGAATGGACGCGGCTGCGCAAGCGCCGCCCGTGGTGGCGGCGCTGAGGCCGCGGTCTTAGCGGCGGGCCTCGATGGCAGCGAGCGCGGCCCGCATCGCCTCGGCGAAGGCCGGGCGGTCGAAGAGGTCGTTGTGCCCGGCGCCCGGGATCGTCTTGTCCAGCACCAGATTGCGGGCGGCGGCCCGCACCGGCGCGCTGCGCGCCGCCGGCACGATGCTGTCCCGTTCGGCCGTGACGATGGCCACCGGCACCTCGGCCGTGCTCAGATCCTCGGCGATTTCCATGGGATGCCGCAGCAGCAGGCCGACCGGCGCCCAAGGGTAGTGGCTGCGGGCGAGGTCGGCCAGCGAGTCGAAGGGCGTGACGAGGACCGCGCCCCGCACCGGACGGCTGCCGGCCAGCCGGGCGGCGGGCCCGGCGCCGAGGCTGATCCCGACAGCCACGATCCCCTCTGGCGCGCGCGGGGCAAGAAGGTCGTGGATCGCCACCGCGTCCTCCAGCAGCGCCCGTGCGCTCGGCCGGCCGGTGCTGGGCCGGTAGCCGCGGAAGTGGAAGGTGGCGACCGCGCGGTCGGGGAAGATCGACTGCAGGAACAGCGCCAGCGCATCGGCATCCCAGGCATTGCCGCCGAACCCGAGGATCAGGGGGCCGCCGCCGCCGCCCGAGGGCGGCAGATGGACGCCCACCAGCCTGTCGCCGCCCGGCAGGGCAAGCTCCAGCCGCTCGGCGCGCTCCGGTAGCGCCGGGCCAGGCCCCATCGCCCAGCGGGGGAAGATCAGGCCGGTCTGGAAGACGGCCAGCGCCGCGATCAGCAGACCGGCGATGCCGGCGAGAGCGGCTGCGATCTTTAGGATCGTCGCCGTCATCGCAGGATATCGGGTGCCCGCGTCAGCCCAGCACCTCGGCGATGGCGTCGGCGGTGACGCCGGCGATGCGTTCTGCTTCGGCCTCGGTGAGGCAGAAGGGCGGGGCGAGGCCGATGATGTCGCCCTGCGGCATGGCCCGCGCGATCACGCCCCGGCGCAGCATCGCGGCCACAACCTTGGCGCCGATCCCGTCGGCCGGGTCGAAGAACCGGCGCGCATCACGGTCGGCCACCAGTTCGACGGCGCAGAGCATGCCTTCGCCGCGCACCTCGCCGACATTCGGGTGGTCGGCCACGGCCTCGGCCATCACGCGGTTGAGGTATGCGCCCACGCGCCCGGCGTTTTCGACCAGGCCCAGCTTGTCGATGAGTTCAAGATTGGCCACGCCCGCCGCCGCGCCGATGGGGTGGGCCGAATAGGTCCAGCCGTGCCCGATCACACCGAATTCATCGGTCCCCTGTTCGAGCACTTTCCAGAACCGCTCGGACACCAGCGACCCCGAGAGCGGCGCATAGGCCGAGGTCAACCCCTTGGCGATGGTGATCACGTCGGGCTCGATCCCGTAATGCGTGGAGCCGAACATCGTTCCCAACCGTCCGAAGCCGGTGACAACCTCGTCGGCGATCAACAGGATGTCGTGCTTTTTCAACACCTTCTGGATTGCTTCCCAGTAGCCGGCCGGGGGTGGGACGATGCCACCGGTGCCCAGCACCGGCTCGCCGATGAAAGCCGCGATGGTGTCGGCGCCTTCACGCGCGATCAGCGCTTCAAGCTCGGCCACCAGATGCGCGGTGAAATCGGCCTCGGACATCGCCTGGTCGGGGCGGCGATAGTAATAGGGCGCCTCGGTGTGCAGGATGCGATCCACGGGCAGGTCGAACTTGTTGTGAAACAGCGACAGCCCGGTGAGCGAGCCCGTCACCAGCCCCGAGCCGTGATAGCCGCGCCAGCGGCTGATGATCTTCTTCTTCTCGGGCCGGCCGAGGATGTTGTTGTAATACCAGACCATCTTGATGTTGGTCTCGTTCGCATCCGACCCGCCGAGGCCGAAATAGACCCGGCTCATGTGATCGGGCGCGCGGTCGATGATCATCCGCGCCAGCGTGATCGACGCCTCGGTGCCGTGCCCGGCATAGGCGTGGTAATATGCCAGTTCGTGCGCCTGCGCGGCGATGGCCTCGGCGATCTCGGTCCGGCCATAGCCGACATTGACGCAATAGAGCCCGGCGAAGCCGTCCAGCAGGCGGTTGCCGTCGCGGTCGGTGATGTGCGACCCCTCGCCGCCGGTCACGATGCGCTGCGGCGCCTCGCCGCGCGCGAACTGGGCCAGATGGGTCGAGGGGTGGAAGAAATGCTCGCGGTCCCATTTGGCAAGCTGGTCGTTGGTCAGCATCTGCGATCCCTTTCCTTGGTCGGGCGTCAATGCCAGTCGCGGCAGACGTACTTGATGTCGGTGAAAGCCTCGAGCCCCCAGCGCGCACCCTCGCGGCCGATGCCGGACTGCTTCATCCCGCCGAACGGAATGGGCGCGCCGGTGACCTTGGTGCGGTTCACCGCGACCATGCCGAACTGCAGCGACCGGCACAAGCGGTAGATCCGGCGCGGGTCCAGCGTGTGCAGATACGCGACCAGCCCGTATTCGGTGGCATTGGCGGCGGCGACGACCTCGGGCTCGGTGTCGAACACGGTGACCGCGGCGACGGGGCCGAAGGTTTCCTCGGTCATCACCAGCGCATCGCGCGGCACGTCCACCAGCAGCGTGGGCTTGTAGAACAGCGGCCCCAGCGAGGAACGCGCGCCGCCCACCAGGCACCGCGCCCCGCGCGCGATGGCGTCGGCGACGTGGGACTCCTGCTTGGTGACGGCGGCTTCGTTCATCAGCGGGCCCAGATCGGCGTCATCCATTCCGGGGCCCAGCGTCAGCGCGGCGACACGTTCGGCAAAACGCGCGCAGAACGCGTCATACAGCCCGCGCTGGACGAAAAACCGGTTGGCGCCCAGACAATCCTGCCCGGTGGTGGCGAACTTGGCCTTGATCGCCTCGTCCACCGCCTGATCGAGGTCGGCGTCGTCGAACACGATGAACGGCGCATGGCCGCCAAGCTCCAGCACCAGCCGTTTCACCGTGTCGGCGCATTGGCGGTAGAGCAGGCGTCCGACCGCGGTCGAGCCGGTGAAGGACAGCGCGCGCACGCGCGGGTCTGTGACCCATTCGCCGACGATGGTGGGCGCGTGGCCGGGGACGACGTTGAACACCCCGGCGGGCAACCCGGCGCGCAAACCCAGTTCGGCCAATGCCAGCGCCGACAGCGGGGTTTCGGCGGAAGGGTGCACGACGCAGGTGCACCCGGCGGCCAGCGCCGCGGCGGCCTTGCGCGTGATCATGGCCGAGGGGAAATTCCACGGCGTGACCAGCGCGGCGACGCCCACGGGCTCGCGCCAGACCTCGACCTCGGCGTCGGGCAGGTGCGATGTCACGCCCTCGATATCGGGGCGCTTGGCCTCCTCGGCGTAGAATTCGACGAAGCTGGCGGCGTAATCGATCTCGCCGCGCGCCTCGGAGATCGGCTTGCCCTGCTCTGCCACCATCAGTTGCGCGAGATCCTCGCGGTGCGCGGAGATCATGTCGAACCAGCGCCGCAGGGCCGCGCCGCGGGTCTGCGGCAGCGCATGTGCCCAGCCATCGAACACGGTCTGCGCGGCATCGACCGCGGCGCGGGCCTGCGCGGCGTCGAGCTGCGCGACCTGCGCGACATTGGCCCCCGTGGCGGGGTCGGTGACGGCGAAGCGCGCGGCGGCGTCGATCCACCGGTCAGCGATGAAGCCGTCGGTGCGCAGCAGCGGGTTCCGCGGCGCGGTGGTGGGTTTGCGTCTGGTGGCCATGCCCCCTCCTTGCGGATTCGCGTTCCGGGGCAGCATATCGCCTGAGGCGCAGACGATCCGACCATGCACGGGGCGGGGGGCGTAGACGATCCGTCTATCCTGCGCGGCGTGTCAGGAGGAACCGTCCTGCAGCAGGTGCAGCGGCGGCGGGGCGGATTTCACCGGCTTGGTGACAATATAGCTGTAGTAGCGCTTCAGCCCGGCGCGGCGTTCCAGCAGCGAATCCATCAGCGTCTGATAGGCGGCGACATCGGGGACGATGACCCGCAGCAGGTAGTCATAACCGCCGCCCAGCGCCCAGGCGTCGGTGATCTCCTCGATCGCGGCGATGCTGGCCTCGAACAGGCGAAAGCTCTCGGCGCGGTGGGTGTCAAGCTCGATCATCACGAAAACGGTGACGTGTGGGCCAAGCTGCGCAAGCTCGATCTCGGCGCGGAAGCCGCGGATAAGGCCGGCGCGCAGCATCCGGTCCAGCCGCTGCCAGCAGGGCGTCGGCGACAGGTTCACGCGGCGGGCAAGCTCGGCCTTGGCGATCCGGCCTTCGCGGCTGAGGATCGTCAGGATCCGCAGATCCCGGTCATCGAGCGCGATGCGGCTCATGCGGAAAGCATCACGGCGCGTAGCGGGTCCAGAGCGCGCCGTCGCCCAAGGCATCGACGAATCGGCGATGCGCGTCGGCCTCGGCCTCGGTCAGGCGCGGGGGCAGGGGGGTGGGGCGTTTGCGCGTGCGGGTTTGGCCGGTTTGGGCAGCGGGGGTCGCCGAGGTTTGCGCGGCCGAGAGCCCGAAATCGGGCTGCCGGCCACCGATGAGCTCAAGATACACCTCGGCCAGGATTTCGCTGTCCAGCAATGCCCCGTGCTTGTCGCGCGCGCTGTTGTCGATCCCGAAGCGCCGGCACAGGGCGTCAAGCGAGGCGGGCGAGCCCGGAAACCGCCGCCGCGCGATATCGAGTGTGTCGAGCGCGCGGTCGTTCGGCAGCACGGGGCGCGCCGCGGCCTGCAATTCGGCGTTGAGAAACCGCATGTCGAAGGCGGCGTTGTGGATCACCAGCCGGTCGTCGCGCACGAACTCCAGGAACGCGTCGACGATGGCTTCAAAAACCGGCTGGCGGGACAGGAAATCATCGCCCAACCCGTGGATGGCGAAGGCCTCGGGGGGCATGGGGCGCTGCGGGTTGATGTATTGGTGATAGGTCCGACCCGTGGGCATGTGGTTGACCAGCTCGACCGCGCCGATTTCGACGATGCGGTGGCCATCGGTCGGGTCGAGCCCGGTGGTTTCGGTGTCCATGACGAGTTCACGCATCATCCGGCCCCCTGTGGCGCGCGATCAGATCGTGGACCGCGGCGCGGGTCTTGTCCAGATCGACGCTTTCGATCACCGCATCGGCGCGGGCGCGTTTTTCGGCGTCGGGCATCTGGCGCGCGAGGATGGCTTCGAAATGCGCCTCGGTCATGCCAGGCCGCGCAAGCACACGGGCACGCTGCAGCTTCGGCGGGGCGGTGACGACAAGCGTGCTGTCGCAATCGGCCTCGGCGCCGGTTTCGAACAGCAGCGGGATATCGGCCACCGCCAGCGGGCTGTCGACAGCCATCACGAAAGCCTGCCGGTCGGCGGCGACGAGCGGGTGGACGATCGCCTCGATCCGACCGAGCGCGGTAGGGTCGCAGTGAATCCATCGCTTGAGCGCCGCGCGGTCGATGGCGCCGTTTGCCAACGCATCCGGGCACAGCCGGGCAAGCGGAGCGACCGCCGCGCCGCCCCTTGAATACAGCCGGCGGACCGCGGCGTCGGCGTCCCAGACCGGCACGCCGGACTCGGCGAAGAACTGCGCGACAGTGGATTTGCCCATGCCGATGGAGCCGGTGAGCCCGATCAGATGTGGTTTGCCGGTCATGCCAGGACAGCCGCGCGCAGCGCCGGCGTGACCTGGGGCCGGAGCCCGAACCAGCGCTCGAACCCGGGCGCGGCCTGGTGAAGCAGCATGCCCAACCCGTCGACCACCGCGCAACCGCGCGCGCGCGCCGCACCGAGCAGCGCGGTTTCGAGGGGCGTGTAGACGATATCCGTGACCACCGCCGACAGGGGCAGGCTGGACAGGTCAAGCACAAGCGGCGGCTGCCCGGTCATTCCGAGCGAGGTCGTATTCACCAGCAGTGCCGCGTCGGACAGCGCCTCGGGCTGTGCCGCCCAATCGCCCGAGGCAACGCGCGCCGGGTCCAGCGCGACCAGCGCGTCCGCGCGGGCCCGGGTGCGGTTCAACACCCGGATTTCGGGCGCGCCGGCATCGAGCAGACCCACCACCACCGCCCGCGCCGCACCCCCGGCGCCGAGCACGACCGCCGGCCCGGACCGCGGGTCCCAGTCGGCGCAGCCGTCGCGCAGATTCGCGATGAACCCGAAGGCGTCGGTGTTGTCGGCTTGCAGGCGACCGTCATGAAAGGTGAGCGTGTTCGCGGCCCCGATCCGGCGGGCGAGATCGGTGACATCGTCGGCAAGCCGCAGCGCGGCTTCCTTGTGCGGAATGGTGACATTGGCGCCGCGGAAGCCCATGCGCGGCAGCGATCGCAAGCATTCGGCCAGATCGGTGGGGTGGATATCGAGCGGAACATAGTGCCCGTCGACGCCGTATTGGCGCAACCAGTGACCATGCAGCGCAGGGGATCGGCTGTGGCCGATCGGGTGTCCGATCACCCCGGCAAGCGGCACGACACTCATGGGTCAAGCTCGCCACGGTTTGCGAAGTGGTTCAGCAACTGCACCAGCGGCAGGCCGAGGATGGCGTGATAGTCGCCGTCGATCCGCTCGAACAAGCGGATGCCTTCGGCCTCGATTCGGTAGCCGCCGACGCAGCCATGCACGTTTTCCCAGTTTCGGGCGACGTAGGTGGCGATCGCGTCATCGCTCAGCCGGCGCATGGCAAGGCGGGCGACACCGACATGGCGCCAGATCGGCTGACCATCGAGGTAGAGGACCGCCGCAGAGAGAAGCTGATGCGTCTCTCCGCGCAGACGCCTCAGCTGGGTCGTCAGCGCCTGCACATCCTCGGCTTTGGACAGGATATCGCCGCGATGTTCGAGCACCTGATCGGCACCAAGCACCAGCTGGCCCGGATACCGTCCGCTGCGTTTGCGCGCCTTGGCTTCGGCCAGTGCGTCGGCGATGTCGCGGGGGCCTGCGCCTTCGGCAGCAAGCGCCGCACGGATCGCAGCTTCATCGATTCGCGCCGGGTCCACGGTCACCGCGATCCCGGCGGCGTGCAGCATGGCGCGGCGGGCTTCGGACGCGGAGGCGAGGATCAACGGCGGCATGGGGATAACTATGTGGGGAACCGCAGCGGAGGCAAGGCACAATCTGTGGGCTATCCGCGCCTGGGTGCGGGTGGGGCCCGGACTCGCGGTCCGGTCCACCATGCGGGGGGGTGGTCCTGCACAGTGCAGAAAGAGTCCCGGGAGCTGGGGACAACTCTTCCACGGTTCCGGAGCGGCAGCGGAACTGAAGACGGGACTCTTTATTAAATCTTTGATTTATATCATGTAATTTTGACCTGATGTGTCGCCGAAGCACGGCTTTGGGCTCTGGCAGTCTGTGGACGTGCCTGTGGACAAGCTGGAAAGGCAGTTTTCCACAAGCCCAATAACATCATTTCTATCTCCTAAAATCTTTCCTATTTGTTTTGGGAAAGCCGAAAGGAACCGACCATGCTTGCGGACTGGTATCACTGGATCAAGGCGTTCCACATCATGGCGGTGATCGCCTGGATGGCGGGGTTGTTCTATCTGCCGCGTCTGTTCGTGTATCATGTGGAACGCGCGCAACGCCCTGAGCCGGTCCAGTCCTTCGAGATCATGGAAGAAAAGCTGCTGCGCGTGATCATGAACCCGGCGATGATCGCCTCCTGGGGGGCGGGTCTGGCGCTGGTGGCGGTCCCGGGCGTGGTGATGTGGGACATGGTCTGGCCCTGGACCAAGGGCGCGGCGCTGGTTGCGATGACGTGGTTCCACATGTGGCTGGCCGCGCAGCGAAAGGGGTTCCTGGCCGGGACCAACACGCTCAGCGGCAAGCGATACCGGGCGATGAACGAGGTGCCGACGGTGTTGATGGTGGTGATCGTGATATCGGTGGTGGTAAAGTTCTGAGCCGAGATTGACTTTGCGGGCAAGGCTCCGTAAGCCTCCTGGCAGGGGCCGTCCGGCCCGGGATTCTCACCTTCAGTTCAGGACCACATCCGTATCGGCGATACGGATCGCGGACAGCGCCATGACAGACACCCAGCTCAACCTTGCGGACCTGAAATCCCGCAGCCCGTCGGACCTGCTTGCCATGGCCGAGGAACTCGAGATCGAGAACGCCTCGAGCATGCGCAAGGGCGAGATGATGTTCTCGATCCTGAAGGAACGGGCCGAGGACGGGTGGGAGATCTTCGGCGACGGGGTGCTGGAGGTGTTGCAGGACGGGTTCGGGTTCCTGCGCTCGCCCGAGGCGAATTATCTGCCGGGGCCGGACGACATTTACGTCTCACCCGACATGATCCGGAAATACGCGCTGCGCACCGGCGATACCGTGGAGGGAATGATCCAGGCGCCGGCCGAGAACGAGCGGTATTTTGCGCTGACGCGCGCCACGCTGATCAATTTCGACGATCCGGAGCGCGGGCGCCACAAGGTGCATTTCGACAACCTGACGCCGCTTTATCCCGACCAGCGGTTTCGGCTGGAGCTGAGCGAGCCCGGCGTGAAAGACCGATCGGCACGGATCATCGATATCGTCTCGCCGCTGGGCAAGGGGCAGCGGGCGCTGATCGTGGCGCCTCCGCGGACGGGCAAGACGGTTCTGTTGCAGAATATTGCCAGCTCGATCGAGAACAATCACCCTGAATGCTATCTGATTGTTCTGTTGATTGACGAGCGCCCCGAGGAAGTCACCGACATGCAGCGAAGCGTGAAGGGTGAGGTGATCGCGTCGACCTTTGACGAACCGGCAACGCGGCATGTTGCGGTGTCGGAAATGGTGATCGAAAAGGCGAAGCGTCTGGTCGAGCACAAGCGCGATGTGGTGATCCTGCTCGATTCGATCACCCGGCTGGGGCGCGCGTTCAATACGGTTGTGCCGAGCTCGGGCAAGGTGCTGACCGGGGGGGTGGACGCCAACGCCCTGCAACGGCCCAAGCGGTTCTTTGGCGCGGCACGAAACATCGAGGAAGGCGGGTCGCTGACGATCATCGCGACGGCGCTGATCGATACCGGCAGCAGGATGGACGAAGTCATCTTCGAAGAGTTCAAGGGGACCGGCAACAGCGAGATCGTGCTGGATCGCAAGGTTGCCGACAAGCGTGTGTTCCCGGCGATGGATATCCTGAAATCCGGCACGCGCAAGGAAGAACTGCTGGTTGAGAAGTCGGAGCTGCAGAAGACGTTCGTGCTGCGCAGGATCCTGAACCCGATGGGAACCACGGATGCCATCGAATTCCTGCTGTCGAAACTGAAGCAGACCAAGACCAACGCCGACTTCTTCGATTCGATGAACACCTGAGTGACGCTGTCGAACACCGGACCGCTGCGTTGATGGACACGATTTTTGCACTCGCGACCGCGCCGGGGCGCGCCGGCGTTGCTGTTGTCCGGGTATCCGGGCCACAGGCCTGGGAAGCGGTGCGGGAACTGGCCGGGTCGGTGCCGGAGCCGCGGCGAGTGGTGCACCGAGATTTGCGCACACCTCAGGGTGATCTGCTCGATAGCGGTCTGGTGGTGGTGTTCGAAAAGGGTCGCAGTTTCACGGGTGAGCGTGTCGCCGAGTTCATGATTCATGGCAGCATTGCAGCCGTTGCCGCGCTTCAGCAGGAGCTGGGGTCAATGAAGGGTCTGCGGCTCGCCGAACCCGGTGAGTTCACCCGGCGCGCGCTGATGAACGGCAAGTTGGATCTGACGCAGGTCGAGGCATTGGCGGACCTGATCGACGCCGAGACACAGGGGCAGCGACGGCAGGCGCTTCGGCTTCTGGACGGCGAGATGGGACGCAAGGTTTCGCAGTGGCGCGCCGGGTTGATGCGGGGAGCGGCCTTGTTGGAAGCAAGCATCGACTTCGCGGATGAGGACCTCGGGGATTTCACGGCTGAGATCATCCACGCGCTTGCGCCAGTTCTGGAGGGGCTTGAGCAGGAGTTGTCCGGGCTGCGGGGACGGGAGCGGATGCGCAGTGGCTTCGAGGTGGCGATCGTCGGCCCACCGAACATCGGCAAGTCGACGTTGCTCAACCATCTGGCTGGACGAGATGCAGCGATCACGTCGCACAGAGCCGGCACGACCAGGGACGTGATCGAGGTTCGGATGGAAATCGGGGGTTTTCCGGTGACGCTGCTGGACACGGCGGGAATTCGCGAAACCGATGATGAGGTGGAAAGCATCGGAATTG
>PUOA01000061.1 GCA_003551925.1 Paracoccaceae bacterium | reverse complement strand
GACGCGATTTCCACCAGCACCCCGAGATCCTCTATGACTGCCACCGCACCGCCGGGATCGTGGCCGAAAAGCTGCGCGCCTTCGGCTGCGACGAGGTGGTCGAGGGCATCGGACAGACCGGGGTGGTGGGCGTGATCCGCGGGCGGGCCACGGGGTCGGGCACGGTGATCGGGCTGCGCGCGGACATGGACGCGCTGCCCATCACCGAAGCCACCGGCGCGGCGCATGCCTCGAAAACCCCCGGCGCGATGCACGCCTGCGGGCATGACGGGCACAGCGCCATGCTGCTGGGCGCGGCGCAGTATCTCGCCGAGACACGCAATTTCGACGGCACCGTGGTGGTGATCTTCCAGCCCGCCGAAGAGGGCGGCGCCGGCGGCAAGGCGATGTGCGACGACGGGCTGATCGAGCGTTTCGGCATCACCGAGGTCTACGGCATGCACAACTGGCCCGGCCGCCCCGCGGGCAGCTTCGCCATCCGTCCGGGGCCGTTCTTCGCCGCCACCGACCAGTTCGTGATCGACATCGACGGCCGCGGCGGACACGCCGCCAAACCGCATGACACCATCGACTCCACCGTGACCGCCGCGCATCTGGTCACCGCGCTGCAGACCATCGCCAGCCGCAACGTCGACCCCACGCAGCAGCTCGTGGTGTCGGTGTGCAGCTTCCAGACCAGTTCGCAGGCGTTCAACGTCATCCCGCAGCGCGTGCAGCTCAAGGGCACGGTGCGCACCATGGACGCCGATGTCCGCGCCATGGCCGAGACCCGCATCAAGGCGCTGTCCGAGGGCATCGCCACCAGCTTCGGCGCCACCGCGACGGTCGACTACCTGCGCGGCTATCCGGTGATGGTCAACAGCCCCGACCAGACCGATTTCGCCGCCGAGGTGGCGCGCGCCGTGGCCGGCTCCTGCGACGAGGCGCCGCTGGTCATGGGCGGCGAGGATTTCGCCTTCATGCTCGAGGAACGCCCCGGCGCCTATATCCTGGTCGGCAATGGCGACACGGCGATGGTCCACCACCCCGAATACGACTTCAACGACGAGATCATCCCCGCCGGCTGCAGCTGGCTGGCCGAGATCGTCGAGCGCCGGATGCCGGTGGTCGCCTGACCCGAGCGTGAAACGGCGAGGCGTTTACCCGGCGCCGCGCGCAGGCTATCACCGGCGGGCCGAGCCAACCGGAGACCAGAATGCAGACCTATGAATACCGCGCCGTTCCCGCGCCGAACCGCGCGGGCAAGGTGAAGGGTGTCAAGGACCCGGCCGAACGCTTCGCGCATGCGCTGTCGGAGCTGATGAATGCGATGGCGGTCGAAGGCTGGGAATACTGGCGCGCCGAGGCGCTGCCCTGCACCGAGCGGCGCGGGCTCACCGGCTCGGCGACGGTCTATCACAGCCTGCTGGTGTTCCGCCGCCCCACCGCCGATTTCATGGCCGCGCAACTGAGCGCCGCAGCCGCCGCCGAGCAGCCGGAGCCCGCTCCTCCCGTGCTGCCCGCCGCAGATGCCACCGCTCCGGAAGGGACGGTCGCACGGAACGGCGAATCAGACAGCGCCCCGCAAACCGACGAGGACGCGCCCGCACCCGACCGCGCCCCGCCGCTGACGGCCAGCCGAAGCGCCACCGAGCGCGGGAGCATACCCCCGCTCACGCTGCGCCGCACTCAACACGCCACGCAGGCAGACCCTGACGCGGACCCCCCTGCGCGCGGCGACCGTTGAACCCGGCGATGCGTCAGGCATCCACATCAAGCGACAGCGCATGGATCCGCGCCACCAGTTCCGCCCCCAGCGCGGCATGCACGGCGCGGTGACGCGCGATCCGCGACATCGGCCCGAACTCGGCCGCGCGGATGCGCACGTCGAAATGAGTCTGCCCCCCTTCGCGCCATCCGGCATGCCCGCGATGGCTTTCGCTCACATCCTCGACCGCCAGAGCGGCGGGTGCGAACCGCGCGCGCAGGCGCTCCTCGATCTGATCACGGATCAGCATTTTTGCTCCGAACCCCCTTCATTCATGGTCGGAAAAAACTAAACTCTGCGCTCCGAGTCGCAAGGGGCACCGCCCCGCAGCGGCATTCGAGGCGCCCGAGCCGGTTGAGGACAATGAGCAGCAAATCCCCCTTCGATTTCGACATCCGCGCATCCGCCGACAAGAAGAAACGCACGCGCGGGCGGCGCGGCATGTCGGGGGCATGGGAAACCTCGCGGCGGCAATGCGAACACCCCGGCTGCACGCAGGCCGGCCAGTATCGCGCGCCGAAATCGCCCGACTCGCTGGACGAATACTTCTGGTTCTGCAAGGACCATGTGCGCGAATACAATCTGAAGTGGAACTTCTTCGCCGGCCAGACCGAAGCCGAATCCGCCGAAACCATGGAGCACGAGCGTATCTGGGGCCGCGCCACCCGGCCCATGGGCAGCGGCGACGAGGCACGCGCGTGGCAGCGGCTGGGGATCGAGGATCCGCACCAGCTGCTGGGCGACAAGGCGACGCGCAATCCCGGCGCGCGCGCCCGCGCCGGCTCGACCCGCCGCCTGCCGCCCACCGAGCGCCGCGCGCTCGAGATCCTCGACGCCCGCGACACCTGGACCCGCACCGAAATCCGCAAGCAATACAAGAGTCTCGTCAAGGATCTCCACCCGGACATGAACAAGGGCGACCGCGCCGACGAAGATCGCCTTCAGGAGGTCGTCTGGGCCTGGGATCAGCTGCGCGAAAGCCGCAACTTCCGCGACTGAGCGCGGCGCGGCCGCGCGGCGCGCGCCTCGCAAGCGCGGCACCCCATCCCGGCACCCTGCGCCCCCTTCATCCTGACGAAAATATCCTCGGGGGTGAATGCGCGCGGCACGCGCGCAGAGGGGGCAGACAGCCCCCTGCCACCGCCCTCCACATCCCCGCGACCAGCGGATCAGACCCCGGACATCGGCCACATTGTGGACCCGGGCGACGCGCGCCAGCCCTCCGCCAGCAGCGCGCCGACCTCGGCGCGCGCGGGCATCGCCGCCGCGGCACCGGGACGCGTGACCTGCAGCGCCGCGGCGGCGGTTGCATAGCGCATCGCCTCGGCGGGGTTCCGGCCCGCATCCAGCATCGCGGCGAGCGAGCCCGCGAAGCAGTCCCCCGCCCCGGTGGTGTCGACCGCGCGCACCGCAAACGCCGGCATGTGGAGGCGGTCCATGCCGCGCGCATGCCACTCGGCGCCCTCGGCGCCGCGCGTGACGACGACGCTTTCGACCGGCAGATCCTCGAAGGTCACCCCCAGCGCGGCGCGCAGCTGCCCGGCCTCGAGCGCGTTGAGCACCAGCATGTTGACGAACGGAAGCACCGCACGCGCTGCCGCAACATCGAAGGGCGCGGCGGAATAGATGACCTCGAGCCCGCGGCCCATCGCGGCTTCGGCCACGGCGGGGACATGCGCGGTTTCGTTCTGCAACAGCACGATATCGCCCAGCTCGGCGCCGGCGAGCAAGCCGTCGATCGCGCCGGGGTCCAGCGCGTGATTGGCACCGTCGTGCAGCACGATGCTGTTTTCGCCTTCCGGATCCACCATGATAACGGCGTGCCCGGTGGCGACCCCGTCAAGAACCCGCACCCGCGCGCAATCCACGCCATGCGCGGCGAGCGCGTCGCGCGCCCAGAGCCCGTCGCGCCCCACGGCGCCCAGATGCACCACCCGCGCCCCGGCCCGCGCGGCGGCGACGGACTGGTTGGCGCCCTTGCCCCCCAGCCCCGCCGCGTAGGCGCTCGCGGCCAGCGTCTCGCCCGGCGCGGGCATGCGCGGCACGCGGTAGACATGATCGATGTTGATGGAACCGTAGCAATGGATGGTCATGACGCGTCCTGTGGGCGGCATCGGGAAAGGTGCGGCCAACCCTAGCAGGCTGGCCCGCGCCCACAAGCGGCGCCTGCGGCCGAGACGGGACCGAGACGGGACCGAGACGGGGCCGAGACGGGGCCGAGACGGGGCCGCTGCCCGAATCTGCGGCACTCCCGCGGTCAACGTCGCGCTGACTGTGGTGTTCGGACAACGAGCGCGGCTCTTGACATCCCCCGGCGGCATATCAGCTTGCATGCCGGGCAGTCTGGCCCGAACACCCGCGCAGCGCACACGCTCGGCGCCGCCCGCATCGCGGTGGCGCCTCCGTCGACCGTAGACCACGACACGAATGGATGCCCGATGACAGCCCATGACCTTCGCGACGCCATGCAGCGGCACCTGACCCACGCGCTGGGCAAGGATCTCGACCACGCAACGCTCCATGACATCCGCATGGCGCTGACGCTCGCGGTGCGCGACCAGGTGATCGCGCCGTGGTTCGACAGCACCCGCAGGACCTATGCCGCGCAGTCCAAGCGCGTCTACTACCTGTCGCTGGAGTTCCTGATCGGGCGGCTTCTGGAGGATGCGATCAACAATCTGGGGCTGGCCGAGGCGGCGCGCGCCGCCGTGGCCGATATCGGCCACGACCTGGCCGAGGTGATCGCCGACGAACCCGATGCCGCGCTGGGCAATGGCGGGCTGGGGCGGCTGGCGGCGTGTTTTCTGGACAGCATGTCCACCATCGGCTGCCCCGGCATGGGCTACGGCATCCGCTACGAACATGGCCTCTTCCGCCAGCATTTCCACGACGGCCAGCAGATCGAGGAAGCCGAGGACTGGCTGCGCCAGCCCCATGGCTGGGAGTTCGAGCGCCCCGAGGTGGCCCTGCGCATCGGCTTCGGCGGCCATGTCGAGATGCAGGGCGAGACCGCCATCTGGCACCCCGACACCGCCGTGATCGCCAAGGCGCACGACACGCCGATCATCGGCTGGCAGGGCAGATGGGCCAACACGCTGCGGCTGTGGGGCGCCGAGCCGGTGCGGATCTTCGACCTGATGGCGTTCAACCGCGGCGATTTCGCCGGCGCCGCCGCGCCCGAGGCCTTCGCGCGCACCATCAGCCGCGTGCTTTACCCCGACGACACCACCGAGGACGGCAAGGAACTGCGCCTGAAGCAGGAGTATTTCTTCACCGCCGCCAGCCTGCGCGACATCCTGCGCCGGTTCCTGAGCGAACATGACGATCTGACGCTGCTGCCGGCGAAGGTGGCGATCCAGCTCAACGACACGCACCCCGCCATCGCCGGGCCCGAACTGGTGCGGCTCCTGCATGACGAGCACGGGCTGCCTTTCGACACCGCGATGGAGCTTGCGCGCGGCACGCTGGCCTTCACCAACCACACCCTGCTGCCCGAGGCGCTGGAGCGCTGGCCGCAGGCGCTGATGGAGCGGGTGCTGCCGCGCCATGTGCAGATCATCGAACGGATCGAGCGCGATTTCCTGGCCGCGCACCCCGACAGCGCGGTGCGGATCCTCTCGGGCGGCGATGTGTGCATGGGCGAGCTGAGCTTCATCATGGCGCACAAGGTCAACGGCGTCTCGGCGCTGCACACCGATCTGGTGAAATCGACCGTGTTCGCCGAGCTGCACCGCACTTTCCCCGACCGGATCGTCAACCAGACCAACGGCGTCACGCCGCGGCGCTGGGTGCTGGGGGCCAACCCGCGGCTGGCGGCGCTGATCACCGACACGATCGGCACCGGCTGGATCGACGATCTGGAGGCGCTCCACGGGCTGGAAGCGCATCTGGACGATGCCGCTTTCATGGAGCGCTACAGCCGCGCCAAGGCCGACAACAAGGCCGAGCTGGCCGGGTGGCTGGCCGATGCCGCGGGCGTGCGGGTCGACCCGGCGGCGATGTTCGACGTGCAGATCAAGCGCATCCACGAATACAAGCGCCAGCATCTGAACATCCTGGAGACCATCGCGCTGTGGCTCGAGATGCGCGACGCCCCGCAGGCAGGCTGGATCCCGCGCGTCAAGATCTTCGGCGGCAAGGCCGCGCCCGGCTATGTGCGCGCCAAGGAGATCATCCGGCTGATCAACGACGCCGCGCGCGTGATCAACGCCGACCCGGTGACGGGGGATCTGCTGAAGGTGGTGTATCCGGCCAATTACAACGTCACCATGGCCGAACGGCTGATCCCGGCGGCGGACCTGTCCGAGCAGATCTCGACCGCCGGGAAGGAGGCGTCGGGGACCGGCAACATGAAATTCGCGCTCAACGGCGCGCTGACCATCGGCACGCTGGACGGCGCGAATGTCGAAATCCGCGAGCGCGTGGGGGCCGAGAACTTCTTCCTGTTCGGGATGACCGCCGACGAGGTGGTCGCGCGCCGCCGCGACCCCGAGCACCAGGCGAGGGCGATCGCGGCAAGCCCGCGGCTGAAGCGCGCGCTGGACGAGATCGGCGCGGGGACGTTCTCGGATGGTGATCGTGAGCGTTACGCCGCGCTGCTCGCGGATCTGGGCGGGCACGACTACTTCACCGTCTGCGCCGATTTCGACAGCTACCGGGACTGTCAGCGCGCGGTGGACCATGCCTTTGCCGACCCGCGGCACTGGGCACGGATGGCGGCGCTGAACACCGCGCGGTCGGGGTGGTTCTCGTCGGACCGGACGATCCGGGGCTACATGGCCGATGTCTGGGGGCTTGCCCCGGTCGTGTGAGCGTGGGGCCGAGGGCGGCGGGAGGGGGCTGTCTGCCCCCTCTGCGCGCGTCCCGCGCGCATTCACCCCCGAGGATATTTTCGTCAGGATGAAGGGGGCTCAGGCGCGCGGGGCGGCCAGGCTGCGGGCGAGCGCGCAGAAGGCTTCGAGCCCGATCTCCTCGGCCCGCGCGGTGGGGGGGATCGCGGCGGCGCGCAGGTGGTGCTCGATATCGGGAGCGAGGGTGCGCAGCGCCGCGCGCAGCATCTTGCGGCGCTGGTTGAAGGCGGCGGCGGTGACGCGTTCGAGGATGCGCGGATCGGCCGGGAAGCGCGGCGCAGGCAGCGCGGTGATGTGGACCACGGCCGATGAGACCCTGGGCGCGGGGGTGAACGCCTCGGGCGGCAGGGTGAGCACGATGCGCGGGTCGGCGCGCCACTGGACCATCAGCGCGAGCCGGCCATAGGCCCTGGTGCCGGGGCGCGCGGTGATGCGTTCGGCGACCTCGCGCTGGAACATCAGCGTGAGGCTTTGCCAGAAGGGCGGCCAGGCGGGCGGGGTCATCCAGCGGATCAGCAGTTCGGTGCCGATGTTGTAGGGCAGGTTCGCCACCACCTTGATCGGCGGGCGCAGATGCGCGCGCGGGTCGATGGCGAGCGCGTCGCCCTCGACCACCTGCAGCCGGCCGGGCCAGTGACCCGCGATCTGCGCAAGCGCGGGAAGGCAGCGGCGGTCCTTTTCCACCGCCAGCACCCGGCGCGCGCCGCCCGCGAGCAGCGCGCGGGTCAGCCCGCCGGGGCCGGGGCCGACCTCGAACACATCCGCTTCGGTCAGATCGCCGGCGGCGCGGGCGATGCGCGCGGTCAGCGTCAGATCCAGCAGGAAGTTCTGGCCGAAGGACTTCTTCGCGCGCAGGTCATGCGCGGCGATCACCTCGCGCAGCGGGGGCAGGCCGTCGATCATCCGCTGCGGCGCGCGGCCAGGGACTGCGCGAGCTCCAGCGCGGCGATGGTCGAGGACGGGTCGGCGCGCCCCCGCCCCGCGATGTCGAAGGCGGTGCCGTGGTCGGGCGAGGTGCGCACGAAGGGCAGCCCCAGCGTGACATTGACGCCGCCTGCGAAATCCAGCGTCTTGATCGGGATCAGCGCCTGATCGTGATACATGCACACGGCTGCGTCGTAGGTTGCGCGCGCCGCGTCATGGAACAGCGTGTCGGCGGGGTGCGGGCCGGTGAGGCCGAGGCCTTCGGCGCGCAGGCGGGCGATCACGGGGGTGATGAGGTCGCGGTCCTCATGCCCCATGGTGCCGCTTTCGCCCGCGTGGGGGTTGAGCCCGGCCACGGCGATGCGCGGGGCCTGCAGCCCGAAATCGGTGCGCAGCGCGGCGTGGGTGAGGCGCAGCGTGTCCTCCAGCAGCGTGGGCGTCAGCGTGGCGGGCACCTCGGCAAGGGGGATATGGATCGTCACCGGCACCACGCGCAGCGCCGGGCAGGCGAGCATCATCGCCACGCGCGCGGTGCCGGCGAGATGCGCGAGGTATTCGGTATGGCCGGGAAAGGCGAAGCCCGCGCCGGTCCTGAGGGCGGCCTTGCTGATCGGCGCGGTGACGATGCCGCCTGCGGCGCCCTGCTGCGCCAGCGCGACGGCGCGCGCGATGACCGCGACCACCGATGCGGCGTTGGCGGGGCTCGGCGTGCCGGGGGTGGCGGGCGCGGGGAAGGCGTGGCGCAGCACCGGGAGCGTCGCCGGGTCGATGTCCGCGGCCCGGGCGGGGTGATCGATCGCCGCCCAGGCGGTGCCGGGGGGCAGATGCGCGGGGTCGCCGATCCAGGCGAAGGGGACGCGCGCGCCGAGTGCGGCGCGGGCCTTGGGCGCGAGTTCCGGGCCGATGCCGGCGGGGTCGCCGCAGGTCATCACCAGCGCGAACGTGCCGGTCATCGCGGGGCCGTCCTGCGCCCAAGGGCGGCGGCGATATGTCCGGGCCGCCGCATGCGCTCAGTCGTCGATCATGCGGCTGACCACGATGGTGATCTCGGGGCGTTTGCCGAGTTCCTCCATCGTGACCTGGCGCACGATCCGGCGCAGCGCCTCGTTGAGCTTGTCATCGTCGCCGCGGGTCTTGCGGTCGACGCGCGCCATGAAGTCGGCGATCTCGTCCTCGATCGTCTCGGCCAGCGGGCGGCCGCTGCGGCCGGTCTCGGCCAGGCCCAGCGTTTCGGCCCAGGCCTCGCCGATGGCGGTGCCGTCCTCCTCGACGATCAGCGTGACCAGCACATGCCCGCCGAGCGCCATGCGGATGCGGTCGCGGATCACCCCGTCCATCGCGCCCACCAGACGGTTGCCGTCCAGATAGACCCGGCCGGTGGGGACCTCGTCCACCACCTGCGGCGCGCTGTCGGTCAGATCGACCACGGTGCCGTTGGCGATCACTGCGCTGCGCATCCCCGCCGCAAGCGCCACGCGCGCGTGTTCGCGCAGCATCCGGTGGTCGCCGTGGTTGGGGATCAGCATCTCGGGGCGCATCAGGGCGTGCATCTTCTCCAGATCGGGGCGGTTCGGGTGCCCCGAGACGTGGTAGCGCCGCGAGGCGTTGTCGACCACGTCCACCCCCATTTCGGAAAACGCGTTGGCGATCAGGTTCACGCCGCGTTCGTTGCCCGGGATGGTCATCGACGAGAACAGGAACAGATCGCCTTCCTTCAGGGTCATGCCCATATACGCCCCGCGCGACAGCTGCGCCGAGGCCGCGCGGCGTTCGCCCTGGCTGCCGGTGACCAGCAGCATCAGGTTCTCGCGCGGGATGGCCTTGGCCTCTTCGGGGCTGATGGTGGCGGGGAAGTCGTGCAGCAGCCCCGCCTCGCGCGCGGTGTCGATCATGCGCAGCATCGCCCGGCCCATCACGCAGACCGACCGGCCGCAATCGCGCGCGGCCATCGCGAGCGTCCGCAGCCGCGCCACGTTGGAGGCGAAGGTGGTGGCCACCACCATGCCGCGGGTGTTCTGGATGAGCTCGCTCAGCGCCGGGCCGAGCGAGGCCTCGGACCGGCCCGGGTCGGGCTGGAACACATTGGTGCTGTCGCAGATCAGCGCCTTGACGCCCGCCGCGCCGATGCCGCGCAGCATGTCCTCGTCGAAGGGCTCGCCCACGCCGGGGGTCAGGTCGACCTTGAAGTCGCCCGAATGCACCACGCGGCCCGCGGGCGTGTCGATCACCAGCCCCGAGGCTTCGGGCAGCGAGTGCGAGACGGGGAAGAACTGCACGCGGAACGGCCCGGCCTCGACCGTTTCGGGGAGTTGCTCGACGGTGGTGACCTCGTCCACGTCCAGTCCCTGTTCGGCCATCTTGTTGCGCGCGATCCGTGCGGTGAAGTTGCGCGCGAATACCGGGGCCTTCAGCTTCGACCACAGATGCGCCAGCGCGCCCACATGATCCTCGTGGGCGTGGGTGATGAAGATCGCCTCCAGCCGGTCGGCGCGCTTCTCCAGCCAGCCCAGGTCCGGCAGGATCAGATCAACCCCCGGCGTGCTGTCCATGTCCGGGAATGTCACGCCCATGTCGACAAGGATCAGCCGCTCGCGCCCCTCGGGGCCGTAGCCGTAGACATAGGCGTTCATCCCCACTTCGCCCGAGCCGCCCAGCGGCACATAGATCAAACGGTCCCTGCTCATGCGTGGTGTGTCCTGTTGTGGTCATGGATGATCCGCAGCCCGTGCATGGTCAGATCCTCCTGTATGTGATCGAAAAGCGCCTCGCCCGAGGCGAAGAGCGGCGCCAGCCCGCCGGTGCCGATGACCTGCATCGGGCGGCCGCGCTCGGCGCGGATGCGTTCGCATATCCCGTTCACCAGCCCGACGTAACCCCAGAACACGCCCGATTGCATGCACGCGACGGTGTTGGTGCCGATCACGCGCTCGGGCCGGGTGATATCGACATGCGGCAGCGCCGCGGCGGCCATGTGCAGCGCCTCGAGCGACAGGTTCACCCCCGGCGCGATCACGCCGCCGACATAGGCGCCATCGGTGTCGACCACGTCGAAGGTGGTCGCGGTGCCGAAATCGACCACGATCAGATCGCCGCCGAACAGGTTGAACCCGGCCGCGGTGTTGACCAGCCGGTCGGGGCCGACCTGCGTGCCGGGATCGACGCGCACCGCCACCGGCAGCGCGCAGTCGGGCTTGCCCACCACCAGCGGTCGGCAGTCGAAATAGCGGTTGCACAGCACCCGCAGGTTGAACACCACCCGCGGCACGGTCGACGAGATGATCACGTCGGTGATCTTCACGTCCATCCGGCGCGCGGCCATCAGCGACGAGAGCCACACGTAATACTGATCCGCCGTGCGCTGATGCTCGGTCGAGGTCCGCCACGTGGCCAGAAACCGCTCCCCGTCCCAGACCGAGAACACGGTGTTGGTGTTGCCGCAATCGATGGTCAGCAGCATGGCGCGTCCTCGCCGTCGAAGAAGACATCCGCCGCCGGCAGCGCGATGCGCCCCTGCGCGGTTCGCAGCACCAGCGCGCCGGTGTCGTCGATCCCCTCGAACGTGCCGTCGAAGCGATCGCGCATGGTGCGCGCGACGATGGGCTGGCCCAGCCGCGCGGCGTGGCCGAGAAAGGCGCGGCGCAGCGGCGCGAAGCCGTGGGTGCTCAGCACCCCCTCCCACCGCGCGAAGGCGGGGGCGAGGTGGGCGAGCATGTCTTCGGGGGTCAGCGCGATCCCGGTGGCGCTGCGCAGGTTGACGGGCGGCACCGCGCCGGGCGCGGGCGGCGGCGTGTGGCGCAGGTTGACACCCACGCCGACCACCAGATGCCGCGCGCCGGCGGTGGTGACGGTTTCCAGCAGGATGCCGGCCAGCTTGCCGCCGTGCAGCAGCACGTCATTGGGCCATTTGAGCGCCAGCCCCCCTGCCCCCGCCGCCGCCAGCGCATCGCGCAGCGCGAGCGCGGCGACGAAGGAGCGCAGCGCCAAGGCCTCGGGCGGTCCCTCGGGGCGCATCAGCAGGCTGGCGGCGAAATTGCCCTCGGGGTCGTGCCAGGCGCGGCCGCGGCGCGCGCGTCCCCTGGTCTGGCGCCGCGCCAGCACCCAGACCGGCCCCGGCGCGTCGGCAGCCATGCGGATGGCCTCGGCGTTGGTGCTGTCCACCGCGTCGAGGATGCGCAGGCCGATG
>PUOA01000216.1 GCA_003551925.1 Paracoccaceae bacterium | reverse complement strand
GCCGCCCCGCCCAGCAGCGTGGCCGAGACCGTGACCAGCACCGCCAGCCGCAGGCTCAGCCAGCCCGCGCGCAGATACGCGTCCGAGCTCAGCACCGCGCGGTACCAGTCCAGGCTCAGCCCGCTGGGCGGGAAGGCGATGAACCGGCTTTCCGACACCGACACCCCGATCACCACGATCAGCGGCCCCAGCAGGAACAGCGCGCACAGCGCCACGAACACCCAGGCCAGCACGCGCAGGGCAGGGGGAACCGACCTAACCACGCCGCACCCGCCCCGCCAGCGCGATATAGGGGATCAGCACCAGCGCCACGCCCACGAACAGGATCACGGCCTGCGCGGCGGCGAAATTCCAGTCCAGCGTCTGCGTGACCTGCTGATAGATCGACGCCGCCAGCACCTGCACGCGCGGCCCGCCCAGCAGGTTGGGAGTGACGAAGCTCGATGCCGACAGCGTGAACACCAGAAGCGAGCCCGCCACGATCCCCGGCACCGCCAGCGGCAGCACCACGGTGCGCAGCGTCTGCAGAAACCCGCAGCCCATGGTGCGCGCGGCCTCTTCGAGCCGGGGATCGATGCGCATCATCACACCCAGGATCGACAGCGCCATGAACGGCAGCAGAACCTGCACCATGCCGATCACGATGGCGGTTTCGGTGTGCATCAGCGAGAACGCGCGCCCCACCAGCCCCATGTCGCGCAACGTGTTGGGGATCAGCCCCGATCGCGACAGCACCACCATCCAGCCGAAGGTGCGCACCACCACCGAGGTCATCAGCGGCAGGATCACCATCACGATCAGCCACAGCCGCGCGCGCGGCCCCACCCGCGCCATGATGTAGGCCAGCGGAAAGCCGATCAGCAGGCACAGCGCGGTGATCAGCACCGACAGCCGCACCGTGCGCCACAGGACGGCGCGGTAGAAGTCATCGCCCAGAAAGCGGCGGAACTGGTCCAGCGTCCAGCCATCCGGCCCCTGAAAGGCCAGCACCAGCATCTGCGCGATGGGCACCAGAAACGCCAGCGCCAGCAGCGCGATCCCCGGCAGCAGCAGGAGCAGGTTTTCCTGACGGTCGGTCATCGGTGCGAAGGCTCTCCGCGGGAATGGGCCAACGAAACGGGCGACGACACCGCGCCGTCGCCCGCGATCATGGCGCGCAAGCGGGGCCACGCGCCAGATATTTGTGCCCGCAGGCCACCCGTGTCACCATCAACGCGCGGTCTGCGGGCGGGGGCTGTCAAAGCGCGCTCGGCGCGGGCGCCTTGCCTCCGTGCGCTCAGCGCGCGATCGTGCGGTTCCAGGCGTCCACCCACTCCGAGCGGCGCTCCTCGATGACCTCCGGGTCGAAGCGGATCAGACCTTCGAGCGCCTCGGCGCCGAAAGGCGTGGCCTCGGCGACCTCGCCGGTGAGTTCGGCGTTCACGTTGGTGGGCGCGTAGCTCATTTCCTCGGCAAAGCAGACCTGCGCTTCGGGCGAGATCGACATGTCGATGAACTGCAACGCCAGCTCCTGGTTGTCCCGATTGGCCACCAGATTCGCGGTGATATAGACCCCCGGCGTGCCCTCTTCGCCCTGGTTGAAGCCGATGGGCAGGCCCGCGTCGCGCATCACGAAGGCGTAATCCGACGAATAGGGCGCCACCCAGGCGTCGTTCTGGGCGAATTCCTGCATGATCTCGGGCGATGTCGACACCACGATCGCGCCGCCGTCCAGCATTTCGGTGACCATGTCGAGCCCCGGCTGGATGTCGTCAAGGCTGCCGCCGGCGACCTGGTTGAGCATCAGGAAGCCCTGCATGCCGTAGGTGTTCGACATGTCGGTCAGCACCAGGTGCTCATACCAGTCGGGGTTGGCGAGGTCCGCCCAGCTGGTCGGCCCGTCCACGGCTTCGGAGTTGTAGAGCATCCCCATCGCCACGATCGAATAGGCCGGACCCTCGCCGCCGTCGAGGTTCGGCCGCGCCGCGTCCACCAGCCCGTCGGCGTTCGACAGGCTCGCGGGGTCGATGGGCGCCAGCAGCCCCTCGCGCGCGGCGACGATCTCCTGCCCGCCCGAGAAATGCATCACGTCGAATTGCGGTGCGGCGGCCTGCGCGCGCAGCTGTGCGAAACCGTCGGCCGAGTAGGCGGTTTCCACCTGCACCGTGGCGCCGGTCGCTTCCTCGAACGGGGTGATGATGCACTTTCGGTGCGCCTCCTCATAGGCGCCGCCGAAGGAGTTGATGGTCAGCGTCTGCGCCGCGGCACTCGAGGCCATCAGCACCGCGCCCGCCGACAGGACAAGGGTTCGCGTGTGGGTCATGGAGGAGTCTCCCTGTTGATCTGGTTGGTCCGGTCCCGGATGCTCCGGGGCAAACGGGCTCCGGCGCGGGCGTGCCGCGCCGGACAGGGCCATGTCAGGCGACGCGGCCAAGCTCGATGGTTTTCTGCCCTTCCTTGCGGATCAGGCTGCACTGCTCGGCGATGGCGTCCAGCCCTTCGGTCATCCGCGCGAAATAGCTGCACGGAATCCAGCCCGTGGGCCCGAAGGTGCGCCCGCCATCGGCGTAGAACATGCCGATTTCCCAGAATTCATCCGGGTCGATCTTGAAGAAGTTCTTCGGCTGGTAGAACCACAGCATGTCGCCGGCCAGCGGCTGCACGGTCTGGTTTTCGGGGGGCAGCGCGGCGGGGTCGAAGGTGCGGTTCTCCTCGGGCAGGCCCATCATGATCTCGGGGCCGGCGAAGATGGCGTGGTTGGCCTTCACGCGGATCGGCTTTTCCAGCGCGGTCCAGATCGCCCCGGCGGTCTGCGGCGCGGTCTCCCAATAGGGTGTCAGGATCCCCGTGACCCCCGCCTCGACGAAGGTGAGATAGAATTTCCGGTCCGTCATCGCGCCGCCTCGTGTTGTGTCTCGGTGCGCGCGATGCTCGCCCGACTCGCGCGCTGCCGTCAAATCGCAAGGCCGAATGAGCGCGATAAGGAAAAATGATCGCGCTGCGGGCGGGGGTGCCCGCCAGCGGTGCGGGCGGCGCGCTGACGCAGCCGACCAACTGCGAGCGCGCGCAGCGCCCGTTTTCCTTTTTCGGCTGCGGGGAAGGGGCTTGCACGCGATGCGGGTTTGGGGGACATGCGGCACCGCACACCCTTTTCTGCAGCGCCGCATGAGCCCCGAGGACCGCCATGGACACGATCCTGTCGCTTGCCGCCGCGAACCTGATTTCGCCGATCATCCTGTTCTTCGCGCTGGGTTTTGCGGCGGCGCTGATGCGCTCGGAACTCAGCGTGCCGGAGGCGATCGCCAAGGGCATGTCGCTCTATCTGCTGCTGGCCATCGGCTTCAAGGGCGGGGTCAGCCTGTCCGAACACGGGCTGGACGCGCGGCTGTTCTTCGCGCTGATCGCGGGGGTGCTGCTGTCCTTCGCCCTGCCCTTCGTGGCATTCGCCCTGCTGCGCCGGCTGACCGGGCTGTCGGTGGTCGATGCCGCGGCCACCGCGGCGCATTACGGGTCGGTGTCGATCGTGACCTTTGTCGCGGCCAGCACCGTGCTCAGTTCGGCAGGCATCGCCGCCGAAGGCTACATGGTCGCCGTCGCCGCCGCGATGGAGGCGCCCGCGATCCTGAGCGCGCTCTGGCTGATGGCGCGCTCGGGCGGCGGGGCAGCGGGCGCCTCGGCGCTGGGTCCGGGGCTGATACGCGAGATCCTGCTCAACGGCTCGATCGTGCTGCTGATCGGGGCCTTCGCCATCGGCGCGATCACCGGGCCGCAGGGAATGGCGCAGATCGACGCCTTCATCGTGGCGCCGTTCCAGGGGGTGCTGTGCCTGTTCCTGCTGGACATGGGTCTTGTCGCCGGGCGCGGCCTGCGCGAGGCGCGCGGGCTGCTGCGCCCCGGCCTGCTGGCCTTCGGGGTGCTGATGCCGCTGATCGGCGCGGTGTTCGGGCTGGTGACCGGGCTGGTGCTGGGGCTGTCCACCGGGGGCGTGGCGCTGATGATGACGCTGTCGGCGTCGGCCTCGTATATCGCGGTGCCCGCGGCGATGCGCGTCGCGCTCCCCGAGGCGCGCCCGGCGATCTATCTGACGCTGGCGCTGGGGATCACCTTTCCCTTCAACCTGACGCTCGGCATCCCCATCTACATGGCCGTGGCGCAGGTCCTGACCGGAGGCTGAACGCATGCAGACCCACACCGCAAAACGGGTCGAGATCACCATCGAGGCCGTGATGCAGCGCCGCCTGACCGAGGCGCTGGAAAGCGCCGAGGTGAGCGGCTACACCATCCACCCGGTGCTGGGCGGGTCGGGGCGCTCGGGCCACTGGAGCCGCGAGGGGCAGGTCAGCCGCGCCAGCGGGATGGTCACCGTGGTGTGCATCATCCGGCCCGAACGGCTGGACCCGCTGCTGGACGCCGCCTTCTCGATCCTTGATCGTCATATCGGCGTGGTCAACGTCACCGATTGCGTCGTGATGCGCGCCGAGCGGTTCTGAGCGGGCCGGCGCCGACCCGGCCGCCTTGCCTCAGCGGGGCGCGAGGTCGCGCAGCGGCAGCGCCAGCGCCAGCGCCACAAGGTCCGCCTGCCGGTGCGTGCGGGTCTTGGCGAAGCAGTTGCGCAGGTGAAACGCGACCGTGCTCGGCGCGACCCCCATCGCCTGGGCGATCTCGTCGGGGCGATGGCCCCGGCCAAGCTGGTGGACCACGCGCGCCTCGGTCGTGGTGAGCTGGAACAGCGCGCGCAGCGCCTCGGCCGAGAGCGGCTGGCGCGTGCCGGGGTCGGTCAGGAACACCAGCACCATCGCCGGAGTGTCGAGCACGGGATCGGCGGGGCACCCCTGCACGCAGGCCAGGCGGCCGCGGCTGTCGTCGAGCATCAGCATACGGCAGTCCGAGGTGCCGGCCTCGGCGCCCAGGCCCACGCCGCGCACCGCTTCGGCAAGATCGTCGCGCAGCGTCCCCGTGCAGTCCGCGCTCAGCGCCTTTGCGGCGGCGTTGGCGCCGATCACCGTGCCCGCCGGAGTGAACAGCACCAGCCCGACCGACAGCGCGTCGAACAGGTGCTGGCCCAACCCGGCGCTTTGGCGCAAGGCGCGGCGCGCGCCGGTGCTCTGGCGCAGGCGCGCCTCGATGGTCGAGAGCAGCAGGTCGTAGTTGACCGGCTTGATCAGGTAGTCGTCCGCGCCCGCGCGCTTGCCCTGGATCACCGCTTCGGTCATCGACAGCGCCGACAGGAACACCAGCGGAACATGCGCCAGATGCGGGTGATCGCGGCGAAACCGCGCCAGCACGCCGAACCCGTCCAGCGCCGGCATCATGATGTCGCACAGGATCAGGTCCGGGGTTGTCGTCTCCAGCAGCGCCAGCAGGTCGGCGCCGTCATGCGCGGCGACGACGCGGTAGCCCGCAGCCTCGAGCTCGTCGCACAGGTCGCGGCGCAGTTGCGGCTCGTCCTCGGCGCACAGGATCAGGGGCGGCTCAGCCATCGCGCGCCCCCTCGCCTGACGCGCGGGGCAGCCACAGGGTGAAACGCGCGCCCGCGCCGGGGTGGCTGTCGACCTCGATGCGCCCACCCTGGAGCACGGCGAGTTCGCGCGCCAGCGCCAGCCCCAGCCCGGTGCCGTTGCCGGTGCAGGCGGAGGCGCCGCGATAGTAGCGCTCGAACAGGTGCGGCAGGTCGGCGGGGTCGATGCCGGGGCCGCAATCGGCGACCGCGCAGGCAACCTCGTCGCGCTCGGCGAACACCCGCAACGTGACCGGAGCGTCGGGCGGGGCGTATTTCAGCGCATTGTCGATCAGGTTCTGCAGGATGTGGCCGACCAGATGCGGGTCGCCGAGTGCAATGGGGCGCGCGCCCTCGGGCGGGGTCAGGCGCAGGCAGCGGTCGGGGTGTCGCGCGGCGATCTCGATGCACAGCGACCGTGCGGCGGCGGCCATGTCCAGCGGCTCGAACCGCGCCTTGACCTGGTCGGTGTCCAGCTTCGCCAGCAGCATCACCGTGTCCACCAGCCGCGTCAGCCGGTCCACCGCGTCGCCCACCACCGCGCGGCGCTCGGCCACGTCCGCGGCGCTGACCTGCGATCCCTTGCGCGCAAGCCGCTGCATGGCGCTGTCGATCAGGCTCAGCGGTGTGCGCATCTGGTGTGACACGATCGCCGCGAAATCGCGGTACATGGCCGAGGCATTGCGCTCCTGCTGCAACTCGGTCGCCGCGCGCAACCGCCCGATCTGCGCGGCGTGCAGCCGCTTCTGGTTGCGCAGCAGCACCCAGGACATCGCCAGCGCGGCCAGCAGCGCAAAGCTCACCGCCGCGATGATCACCCGCTGCGTGGCGCGGTAATCATCAAGTCGCGTGGCGGTCTTGTCCCAGTCATGGGTCATCACGTCGTTGGCGATGCGGTTGATCTGCGCGCTCTGGCGCTGGCCCAGATCGAACAGCGCGGTGTGCAGCGCCGCCGGGGCGTCGTGCTCCAGCGGGTCCAGCGCTTCCAGCGCGGCGGCCATGTCCAGCACCCGGTCCAGATGGCCCAGATCGTCGAGATACCGCGCCTGCGGGCCCTGCCGCATCAGGTTCAGCCGCGCCAGCGCCAGATCGTAGCGCCGCGCGACATCGTCGGCATCAGGCGCGGCGCGCCCCGCCGCAAGCGTCAGCTGCAGCAGTTCCATCTGCGTCTGCGTGACCACCCAGAGCATGTTCTGCGTGGCCGCGACGCGCATGTCGCGCTCCAGCGCCGAGCTTTGCGCCAGCGCGAAGCCCAGCGAGCCCACCACCACCAGCACCACCGGGAACAGCGGCGCGAAGCGCACCCAGTCGCGGCCGGCCCGGGTGTCGCCGCCCGTGGTCATTCGACATGCAGCTCGACAAGCTGCCAGACCCAGCGGGTGTCGTAACGGATATCCTGCAGCGCGCGGTGATCGTCGCGCGGGTAGACGATCCAGATCGGCCCCTTGTCGCGCGGGCTCAGCGCCACGCCGTCCATGTAGAGCGCGCCGATCACGTCGAAGTCGGCGAAATCCGCCGTCGGAATCGTGACCCGGTAATCGTTGAGCGCGAGCGCCACCACCTGCGTGCCCTCGGCGCCGTGGGCGGCCAGCAGATCGCGCATCAGGAACCCCTCGAACACCGGGGTGCCGTCGGTGACGGTGGTCGACGTCCGGATTTCGTGCTGCGGGAGCGCCGTCAGGTCAGTGCGGCTCAGCGTCACCGGCGCGCCCTCCACCGCCCCGGTCAGGGTCAGGATCGGCGCCTCGGCCCACGCGGGCAACGCGGCGGCGGCGCACACGATCACGGCACAAAGCGCGCGGGCGCAGGTCATGGGGCGTCTCCGTCATGGCGCGGGCCGGCCTCCAGAGTGCCGGGAGCCCGCCCGTCGATCAACCCCAGCGCCCTACATCGGGTCGATGAACCGGCCATTCACCCAGCCCGTCCCGCCGGGCAGCCCGCTGCCGCGCACTTCGGCCCAGACGGCGCCGCTTTGCAGCGTGCGGATGCGCCCGGTGATGCGCACGCCGCGCGCGTCGGGCGGGAACACGCCGACAATGGGGTTCGACACCCCAGGCGCCGAGCGGATGTTGAGCACGTCGTTCGGCGCCACGCCCACCACCCGCCAGGGGCGTTCATGCGCGGTGTGGTCCTTGAACTTGCTCGCCGGGCCTTCGGGGGCGGGGGCGGGCGCGGGTTGCACCGGCGCGGCGGCGGTTTCCATCTGCAGAAAGCGTGCGTTCACCCAGCCGCCCGCGGGGATGTTGGGGTGGATCACGCGCTTCCACAGCCCGCCATCGCCCGCGCGCCCCTGCTGCCCGGTCCAGACGATCCCGCGCGTTCCGGGCGGCAGGATGCCGACGATGGTGCTGCCCGGCACGCCCACCCGGTCGCGGACGTTGAGCACGTCGTTCGAGGCAACGCCCACCACGCGATAGGTGTATTCGCTCGCCGCCGCGCCCTGCGGCGCGATGAGCGCGAACAGCACGAGCAGCAGCGCGGACAGGCGCGCGCGCGGTGCGCGCAGCGGTGTGTTGCGTGTCATCGGTCTTCCCTCCGTTGGCTGCGCGGCGCCTGGGCGCGCCGCGGGGCGCCGGGTGCCGCCACTGCCCCCACCCGACACCGGTTCACGCGGGGCGCGTCATTGCGGGGTGTGCATGTACATGAAGGTCAGCGCGTCCTCGTTCATCAGGTCGATCTCGAATGCGACCGAGAGCGGGATGTCATCGCCCAGCGCGCCGTCGAAGGTGATCTCGGCCTCCAGAACCTCGCCGCCATCGCCGAAGAACGCCACCGCGCCCGCGCCTGCGGTCAGATCCGCCAGCTGCACGGTCCCGCCGTCATCGCCGCGCGCGACATGCTGGCCGAACAGCATGTAGGCGGGGTCGGGTTCGGCGGCGTCCTCGTCGAAGGCCAGCGGCCCGAGGATGTCGAAGCTGCCCTCCAGCCCCTGCGGGCTGTCGGCGGGCAGAAGCACGAGGCAGAGCTGCGTGATCTCGCCCGCGTCGGGGATGATCCAGGCGATCATCGACGCCGCGAGCGCCGCGCCTCCATCCCCGCGGGTGAAGTAGCCGTCACCGTAAAGCGGCGCGTCGATCGGCGCGGTGGCGGTGCCGCGCAGCGGCGTGTGCCCCGAGATGTCGGCCAGCGCGTCGCGCATGGCGTCGTCGGGGATGTCCGGGAACTGGCAAAAGCCGATATCGACGACCTCGAACACCATCGCGGTGAATTCATCGAGCGGCGGGTCCTCGAACCCGTCGAGCGGCGCGTCGTCCTGCCCCGCCACGGCGGCGGGGGCCAGCGCCAGCGCGCAGGCCAGCGCCACGGTGCGCGCGCGCAGGCGGGGCAGAGTGGGGGCGGTGTGGGACATGGGGGAGCTCCTGTTTGCAGGGGTCATTGCCGGTCGGGCCAGCGTTCCGCGGCGCGCGCGGTGAACACGCGCGGCGCATCGGGGCCGCCGAAGGCCGCCAGCCGGTGCCAGACCGAGCGCAGCTCGTCGTCCTTGAGGCTGGTTTCGAACAGCATCACCTCGGCGCCGGCGTCCTGGCCCATGCCGACCTCGAGGATGACCTCGACGAAGGGCTCGTCGGGGCCGTGGCCGTAGCGCGGCTCGAACCGTGACCAGCGCGCGTCATGGCCGCCGGTGTCGGCGCGGTGGGTGCCGAGCGCCAGCATGTCCAGCACCGCCGGGGCCGACGGCGCGCCGCGCCACAGCGCGTCATAGGAGGGGCGGAACGCGGGCACCGGAGCGGGCTGCATTTCGTCCCAGTCGGCCAGATGGGGGATGATCGCCTGCCCGATCAGGCAGTGAAAGCCCATGCAGTCGCGCTCGGGCGCGTCGATCTCGGCGCGCGAGGCGCTGAGCACGTCGGCATCGGTGCCCATCACGGGGCGCATGGCAAAGCGCCAGTGCACATCCGGCCCTTCGCCGAATGCCGACAGCTCGGCGGTGTTCTCGGCGCCGTGGGCGGCGACGGTCGCCGCGTGCCGGGCGGGGCCGAGGTTGAAGCGGCGCAGCTCGATCACGTCGAGCCACATGGCGCTGCCATCGGGGCGCGTGCCGATCTCGGCCTGCCCCAGCGTCAGGTGATAGCGCGCATGCGGCAGCCGGCCGTCGGTGGCCTGCACCGCGACGATGGCGCGCGTCAGCGCCGACAGCTCGGCCCCCGGGGCCAGCGCGCTGTCCTGCCGTGCGTAGTGCAGGATGGCCTCGGTCCGCTGCCACAGCTCGTCGGGGTCGATGGCGGTGGCGCCGGGCTGGTCGGTGAAGGCCTGCGCCACGTCCAGCACGTTGGGGCGCCGGGCCTCGGGCATCAGATCCGCGGTGTCGACCCAGGCGCGACCGTCGGGGGGTGCCTCCGCGTGCTCGATCTCCATCCACTCGAACCCGTCGGTCATCTGGCGCGCGCCGGTGGCGATGATCCCGGTCGCGTCGGGGGGCAGGATGCCGGTGATCTGCGCCTCGGCCGAGGGCGCCGCGCGCAGATAGAGCACCTCGTTGGGCGCGACATTGGTGACCCGCCAGGTCTGGACGGTCTGGACGGTCTCGGCGATCGGCGCGGGCGCGGCGGGGGCGGAGGCGGAGGCGGGGGCGGCCTCGGCCATCAGGAACCGCGCGTTCACCCAGCCGGTGCCGCCGGGCAGCGTGGGATCGGCGATCTCCCACCAGGTGCCTCCATCGGCGGCGCGCGCGCTCTGCCCGGTCAGGGTGATGCCTCCGGCGCTGGGCGGCAGCATCCCGACGATGGTGTTCTCCGTGCCCGGCGCGCTGCGCACGTTGAGCACGTCGCCCCCGGCAACCCCGGTGACCTGATAGCTTGCCGCGGTGTCGGGCGTGGCGGCGGGGGTGGCCGGCTGCGCAGGAGCGGGCGCGGCCGGCGCGGTCGGCTGCGCCGGGGCGACAGCCGAAGCTGGCTGCACCGGCGCCGGTGCCACGCCGGGCCATTGCGCCGGCGGCACCGGCGCGGTCAGCGCCTGCGCAACTTGCGGCGCGACCGCGTCGCGCGACATCAGCTCGACCAGCAGCGCCAGCGCCGGCAGACCGATCGCGGCGATGGTGTCGCGCGTTTCCTGCGTCTGCGACAGCGTGACCGCGTCGACATCCTCGGACAGCGCGGCGATCTGCGCTTCAAGCTCCGAAAGCTGCTGCTCGATCGCCTCGGCTGCCTCCGGCGCGGGGGCGTCGGGGTCGTCGGCGGCGACCACCCGCAGCGGCGCGCGCGCCATCAGCCGTCCGGTGCGCGCGGTGACCTCCGAGGGGCGTCCGGGGTTGAAATGGTAGCGCAGTTCGTAGGTGCCAGGCTCGGCCGGGGCGCGGCGGCGGATCATCTGCGGGCCGTCCGCGTCGTAGATGATGTGGCGCATGATGGTATGGCGCCCGGGCGGGTCGTCGGGGCTGTCGGGCTGGGCATGATACAGATGCCCGCGGCTGACGGGGTTGAGATACGCGTGGTAATGCTCACCCGCCACGACCGTTGTCGGCGTCTGCAGATCGAACTCGACATCGAACAGCTCGACATCCAGCCGCGCCAGAACCGCGTCGCCGCGCATCAGCCGCAGCTGCTGGGTGCCGGGGAAGTCGCCCATGCGTCGGCCGAGTTGCGTGTTGTTGCCCACGCGGTTGGCTCCGCGGTTAAAGCGGCCGGTCATCGTGTCGTCCGGCGCGTCCGCATTGACCCGGAGCAGATAGTCGTTGGGCTCGGCGTCGTGCAGCTCCACCGTCACCACCGCGCTGACCGCGGCCGTGGTCGGCGCCGAGATGCGGCCCGTGGGGTCGGTCTGCACCGCGCCCGTGGCCCCGGCCGGGACCGTCGTGTCCGAATAGGGCGCCATCTGCGGCAGATCGGCCATGTCGGGGTCGAGGTTCAGGTCCCCGAGCGTGATCTCCGGTTCCTCGGTCGGCGCTTCGGTCACGGGCTCCGGTTCGGGGGCGTCGGCATCGGCAAGGCCCGCGGCAAGCCCCAGCCCGGCGGGGCCCTCGCCGAGCGCGTGGTCGATCAGCCCCTCCGGGATCGTTTGCCCTGCGAGCAACTCGCCCAGCGCGGCGCCGGCGGGCGGCGGGGCCTCGGGGGAGGGGGCGCCGGGGTCTGCCTGGTCTGCAAGTGTGAACCCGATTGCCATGTCGCGGTCACCCATCGAGATCGAGGTGGGGATCCCGAACTCACCGACCGTGACAGGTGTGAACCGCATCTTCACGAACACCAGATGGTCGGTGAAATCGACACCGCTCACGTCCAGCGGAAGCATCCCGCTCGCGACACCGGGGCTGGTTTCGTCAAGGTCGCCGGGACGCCACTGT